>DATFGC010000100.1:0-3176 GCA_035249765.1 Gemmatimonadales bacterium
AGGGCGCCGCGTCGCTTGATTCCCATGGTCCGGCCCGGCCTCAGCAGATCGTCCCTCACGAAGCGGCCGGTTTTTCCCCCCAGCGTCATCTGGTGGGCCCTGGTGTGCCCGAGACCGCGCGCATAGGTGAGATCGAACGCCGGAGCCAGCCGCCAGGCTCCGTCCGGATCCATCAGGAACGCGAAGTTCTTGACGTGGTCATGCTGGTTGACGGTGGCGAGGTTGAAGGCTGTGCGCCGGAAGGCCTCTTCGACGGAGGGATATCCCATGCCCAGGCCCTGCACGGTGCGGAGGTACTCCTCATAGGAGAAGGCTCCGGGCTGGTTGTAGTCCGCATGCCGCATCCCCCCCAGACTGTGCAGGTGGATCTTGCGGTCCTCCACCCGGTCGAAACGCCGGGTCATGCGGTGGGCCAGCCCGCGCTCCTCGACCAGACGGGTCTCGGGAACCTCGACGCCAGCGGCCCGCGCCATGAGGGGGTAGGCGTATTCGGTCCGGTTGTACGGCTTGGGCGTCTCGTCCGGAACGCCCAGCTCTCCCACCCCATCGAACTTGAGGATCCAGGGCTCGTCCCCAAGAGAGTCCGGAGCTGGATTCCGGCCTGGGTGGCGAGGTGCTCCGCGGTAAGGTTTCTCTGGAGACGGTATAATACCTGTAATTCACCAACTCTCCGGCAACACGTAAAACGTTGCGGCGCTTGAAGATTCTTGCGAGATTCCGCACCCCTACACCTCAGGTATTTCTTGCGACCGGCCACCGCTTTCGCAGTCCCCACCCCCCGCGCGCTCCTGGGTTACGAGGTCGGCGACCGGTGGCGGCGGCTGCTCCCGGTCTTCGCCAACGCAGTGCTGCTGGGGGCGAGCTTCTGAGCATGGCCGATACCTCATTTTCGCGTGAATTCCTCGAGCTTCAGCAGGCCGTTGCGGGTCGGTACACCCTGGAGCGGGAGCTCGGGCGCGGCGGTATGGGAGTCGTCTTCCTGGCCCGGGATTCGGCGCTGGACCGTCCGGTCGCTCTGAAGCTCCTGCCGCCCTACCTGGCGGCCCAGCCCGAACTCCGGGAGCGGTTCGTCCAGGAGGCGCGGGTGGTGGCCCGGCTCTCCCACCCCAACATCGTCACGGTGTACGCGGCGGAGCAGCTGGGCGACCTGGTCTACTTCGCGATGGCCTACATCCGGGGGGAGACCCTGACCCAGCGGGTGGAGCGGGCCGGTCCGATCCCGCCGGCCCAGGCCACCCGGATGCTTCAGGAGCTGGCCTGGGGCCTCGGCTATGCGCATGCCAACGGGGTGGTGCATCGCGACGTGAAGCCGGACAACATCCTGATCGAGCAGGCGTCGGGCCGCGCCATGCTGGCGGACTTCGGGGTCGCCTACGCCGCCGATGCCAGCCGGCAGACCGCGGCGGGTCAGCTGATCGGGACACCGCATTACGTGAGTCCGGAGCAGGCCTATGGAAGCCCGCTCGACGGGCGGAGCGACCTCTACTCGCTGGGCGCATCGGCCTTCTTCGCGCTGACCGGCCGCACCCTGTTCGACGCGCCCAGCCCGTTCGCGGTGATCACCAAACATCTCAACGAGGCGCCGCCCTCGCTGGCCACGGTGCGGCCCGATCTGCCCCGGCAGCTGGCGAAAGCGGTGGACCGCTGCCTGGCCAAGGATCCCGAGCGGCGGTTTCCCAGCGGAGAAGCCCTGGCCGAAGCGCTGGCGGCCACCGGTCTCACCGAGCACGAAGTGCCCGCCCCGATCCGTCACTACTTCCGGCAGGGCAGGGGCATCGCCCTGGCCTGGCTCATGGTCGCGGCGCTGGCGCTCTGGTTCGGACGCTGGCTCGAGATCCCACCCGATCCGATTTCCCGGGGCACCGCGGCCGCGCTCTTTCTCCTGGCGGTGCTCTGGCCCCTCACCTTCCTCCTTCGCACCGCCCGCAAGGTGCTGCAATCCGGGCTCACTTTCCCGGAGGTGCGCCGGGCCGCAGTGCTCGAGGCCCGGGTCCTCGCCGAGGAGACCAGGGCGGTGTACGGCCGGGATGTGCCGGGCGAGCTCTCCAGAACCAAGGAGGACTGGCTGCGACTGCTGACGGGACCGTTCGGAAAACTGGTGTTCCGGCTCGCCGGCGTCGGGGTGCATCCGCCGCCTCCGGCCGCTCCCCAGCCCGACAGCAAGCCGGCGGAGCGGATCGTGGAGGCCGGAGCCATGGAAGTCTTCAACCAGCTCTCGCCCGAGCTGCAGGAGCGATTCAATCAACTTCCGGAGGTGGGCGAGGAGCTCTGCTGCCGGGTCGAGGAGCTGCGGGACGAGCCCGGGCACGAGGGGGAGCTGGCCCAGGTGATCAGCGCGCTGGAGCGGGTCCGCCTCGATCTGCTCCGGCTGAAAGCGGGACAGGGCTCGGCCGAGGAAGTCGGGGCGGCGCTCGACGCGGCGGCGGAGCTCAGCGAGGCGACCGGATCGCGCCGGGTCCCGGAAACCGTGCCCCGGCGGGGAACGTCGTGAGGTGAGGGATTGGGGACTGGGTTTTGGGGATTGGGGGAAGATCCCCAACCCCCAACACCTAAACCCCAACCCCCATCTTGCAGAACTCCTTGTCCCGCGCCAGTTTCCGGTTCGCGGCGCCGTAGCCAAGTGGTAAGGCAGAGGTCTGCAAAACCTCCATTCGTCGGTTCGATTCCGACCGGCGCCTCTGCTCTCTAGGGGGTGGGAAATGCGCACGCGTTCCCTGGCCCGCCCCGGCCTGGCGCTCCTGGTGGCGCTGCTGGCCCTGTGCTCGCCGCTCGACGCGCAACGTCTGGGTTCCATCATCGGCACCGTTCGCAGCGGGGAACACGGCCCCGGCCTGGAAGGCGCCCGGGTCCTGCTGATCGGCACCGAGCTGGTGGTGATCACCAACAGCAAAGGCGAGTTCGCCTTCCACGGGATCACCCCGGGGAAGTACGTGATCCAGGCCAGCGCCATCGGATTCGGCACGCTCACATCCCCCATCGACGTCAAGCCGCTTGAAACCGTCGAGGTGCGCTTCGAAGCCGACGCCGAGAGCTTCCGGCTTCCCGACCTCGAAGTGGCGGAACGACCCAACCTCCCCGCCGATTTCGTGAGACGGAGCCAGGAGGGGCGGGGCCGCTACTTCTCCCGCGCCGAGATCGAGAAGCGGAGTCCCCAGACGGTGGCGGACCTGCTGCGG
>DATFGC010000101.1:0-4209 GCA_035249765.1 Gemmatimonadales bacterium
GGCCATCACGTCCGTGACCACCGCAAGCAGATTCTTCTGCCGGTCCCGGTCGGCCCCGACCTCCCGCATCTTGGCCTGGGCCTGCTCGGTGCGGGTCTTGTAGTCGAGCTTGGCCTGGGCCAGAGCCCGCTGCGCCTTCTCGAGGTCGATTTCCGCCTGGCGCCGCACGGTGGGCGCTTCGTAGACCGACTGCTCCTTGGCCAGCTTTTTCTCCTCGAGGGTGAGCTCCATGGTGCGCATGTCCTCGCGCGCCTTGGACAGATTCAGGGTGGAGTCGAGCATGGCCTGCTCGTACACCGCCTGGGCCTTCTGGAGCGCGAGCCCGACGTCCGACGCCCGGGAGGCGATGCCGGAGCGGTCCAGCTCGGCGACCACGTCGCCCTCCTTCACCACCGTGCCTTCGGGCACGATGCTGGAAATCTTCATCTGGTACTGGTTGGCCTGCTGGGCATTCTGGGGGACGTTGATCTGAACGAACTTGATCGCCCGCAGCTCCCCCGAGGTGGTCACGGTGACCTTGAATTCACCCCGCTTGGCCTGGGCGACCACCGAGGCATCGGTGGTCTCCGGGGGCCGGGCCAGGACGTAGGCAACGGGAACACCGACCACGACCACTGCTGCGGCGATGAGAGATCGGCGCGTGTGGGGAAGACGCATCGGAATCCTCAAGCGGTTTCAAGTAGACCCGGCGGATGGAGCCCAACCCAACAAAGGTAAGACACTTAGACGCCAGGATTCGTTGCCGGGTGCGAGATGTACTACGAGGCCAGCCACCCAGGAGTGTCCGGCCTCGCGGAACTGCTTGATGCTGAATTACTTAGCCGCTAAACCTCCTCCCGTTCCTCCATGAGGCGGCTCCGCCGGGCTCCGGTGTTGCGGGCCCTGGTGCTGGAGCGGCGGGAGATGCTTCCCGTCCTGGTCGCGCGGCTACGGGAGTTTCCGCGCCCGGTATTCCGGGAAAGCGAGGAGCCGTTTCGGCCACCGTTGCCGTTTTTTCCGCGTCCTTTGGGCATAGAACCTCCTGGATGGGTGCGCGGTGCCCGACCTCGTAGTCGGCCGGGCTCTCTGTGCGACGATGGGTTCGGGATCGGGTGCACAGACGGAAAGTGGTCAGTGGTCAGTGGTCAGTGGTCAGTGGTCAGAGAGCGGCGCGATAACGCCCCAACCCGGGGCGACGTATCTTTCTGGCTGCTTCCCGAACCCCATCTCAGGCAGGACCCCGTGAAATCCATATCCCGGCTGGCTCTCGTACTGCTGTTCGCCGCTGTCCCGCTCTCGGCTCAAGCCCCCGCCAAACGCGCGCTGACCCAGGCCGACTGGGACACCTGGCGCTCGATTTCGGGCGCTACGCTGTCCAACGACGGGCGCTGGGCGGTGTACACCCTGATCCCGCAGGTCGGCGACGGAGAGCTGGTCATCCGGGCCACCGGGGGCACGACGGAGTACCGGGTGCCCCGGGGATTCCTGGGCCGGCCCAACAATATTCCAGGGGGTCTCCGGGGTCCGGCCGGCGGAACCGGAGAGGGTGATCCGGTGGGACCCAATGCGCCTCCGGCCCAGATCACCGACGACAGCCGGTTCGTCATTGCGACGGTTCAGCCCAATAAGGCCGAAGTGGAACGGGCCGCCGCGGCTCGGGGGCCCCGGGGCGGCAGAGCGGCACCCCCATCCCGGAATTCCCTCGCCATCGTCAATCTGGCCGATGGCAAGGTGACCACGATTCCGGGCGTTCGTTCGTTCCGGCTGCCGAGAGAAAACGGCACCTGGCTGGCCTACGTTCCCCAGCCCGACTCCGGGGCGGATTCGACCGCGCGTGGCGCGCGCCCGACCGGCACCACCGGCCCGCGGCGCAGCTACGGAACGCCGCTGGTGCTGCGCAACCTGACCACCGGCGCCGAGCAGCGGATCGAGGACGTGCTGATGTACGCCTTCGACGATAGCGCCAAGGTGATGGGATACACGGTGGTCTCCCGCGATTCCACCCGGGACGGCGCCTACCTGCGCCAGATGGCGGCGGGAACCACCACCACGCTGCTGGCCGGCCGGGGCAACTACAAGGCGATCGCGTTCGACAGCGCAGGCCGGCAGCTTGCCTTCCTGACCGATCGGGACGAATTCGGCAAGGAGAAGGCGCGGTTCACGCTGTACTATGGGACCGTGAAGAGCGGCACCGTCTCCCCGGCCGTCGCTCCCGCTGCCCTGGCGGAGGGTCTCCGGGTGGCCGACAACGCCCTGGTCTCCTTCACCGCCAGCGGCAACGCGGTGCTGTTCGGCGTGGCTCCGCCGGTTCCCGATTCGATCCCGGCCGACTCGCTCACCGGGAAGGCGGTCTTCGACCTCTGGCACTACAAGGACCCCACGCTCCAGCCGTCCCAGAAGCTATCCGCCACCCGGGATCGGGCCCGCTCCTTCCGGGCGGTCTGGTTCCCCGGCACCAGGAAACTGGTGCAGCTGGCCAACGACTCGATCCCCACCGTGGACATCTCGGACGACGGGCGGGTGGCGCTGGCCGCTTCGCGGGAGCGCTACCGGATCGAGTCCATGTGGGGCGCGGGCGGGAGCGATGTGTACGTCCTGGATCCGGCCACCGGTACGCCGAAACTGATCAAGGAGATGATCAGCGGGCAGGCCCAGCTGTCGCCCGAGGGGAAGTACGTGGCCTTTTACGACCGGGGGCGCTGGTACGGCTACGCCACCGCCACCGGGAAAACGGTGGACCTCACCGGGCCGGTGACCGGGGTCAGCTTCGAGCAGGAAACCTGGGACACCCCGTCCATCCCCGCCGCATGGGGGATCGCCGGCTGGACCCGGGGCGACAAGTCGGTGCTGATCTATGATCGCTGGGACATCTGGGAAATCGATCCTGCCGGGGTGAAGCCGGCAGTGATGGTCACCGATTCGCTGGGCCGTACCCGCAACCTGGTGCTCCGGGTCGTGCGGCCGGACCGGGGAGGCCCCGAGGCCCTCGACCCTGCCAAGCCGCTCCTGCTTCGGGCGGTGGACAACGAGACCAGGGCCACCGGGTTCTACCGGGACCGGCTCGGGGTTCGGGCGGCACCGGAGCAGATCGTCATGGCCGATGTGTCGTTCGGGGCCCCGGTCAAGGCGGAGGACGCCGAGCAGTGGCTGGTGACCAAGTCGACCTTCGTGGAGTTCCCCAATCTGTGGACCGGGTCCTCCCTCACCGAGCTGAACCGGATTTCCGATGCCAATCCGCAGCAGAAGGACTTCAGCTGGGGGAGTGTCGAGCTGGTGCGCTGGGTCAGCACCGACGGGGTGCCGCTCAAGGGGCTGCTCTACAAGCCGGAGAACTTCGATTCGACCAGGAAGTATCCGATGATCGCCTACTTCTACGAGCAGCTCTCCCAGAACCTGCACAGCTACATCCCGCCCACCGGGCGCAACGTGATCAACCCGACCCATTACGTCTCCAACGGGTACCTGGTCTTCGAGCCCGACATCCACTACGAGAGCGGGTATCCGGGGCCCAGCGCGATGAAGTCCATCGTGCCGGGAGTGCAGATGCTGCTGGCCCGGGGGTACGTGGATCCCAGGCGCCTGGGGCTGCAGGGCCAGTCGTGGGGCGGATACCAGATTGCCTACATGATTACCCAGACCCGGATGTTCGCCGCCGCCATGGCCGGCGCGCCGGTGGCCAACATGACCAGCGCCTACGGCGGGATCCGCTGGGGCTCGGGGCTGGCGCGGGCGTTCCAGTACGAGGTGGGCCAGAGCCGGATCGGGGGGTCGCTCTGGGAAGCGCCGATGCGGTACGTGGAGAATTCGCCGCTGTTCTGGCTGGACAAGGTCACCACCCCGCTGTTCGTGATGCACAACGACATGGACGACGCGGTGCCCTGGTACCAGGGGATCGAGCTGTTCGTGGGGATGCGGCGGCTGGGGAAGGAAGTGTACCTGATCAACTACAACAACGACGTACACAACCCCGCCAGCCGGGCCAATCAGAAGGATATGGCGATGCGGATGCAGCAGTTCTTCGACACCAAGCTCAAGGGAGCGCCGCCGCCCGACTGGATGGTGAAGGGGATTCCGTATCTGGCCAAGGGGCGGGATCAGCTCGGGCCGGCGGTGCCGGCGGCCGCGGCGCCGGCGGTGCTGCAGCCGAATCCGTAGTCATCGCGAGGCCTGCGAGGCAAGGCCGGAATAGCAGTCATCGCGAGGCCGGCAGGCCGAAGCGATCTGGTGGCA
>DATFGC010000102.1:0-6168 GCA_035249765.1 Gemmatimonadales bacterium
GATCTCGACCGGGGCGCGATTTTCGCGGGATTCACCTGGAGCGCCACCGCGGCGCTGGGACTGAATGCGGAGCTTTACGCGGTGCCGACCGATGCCATCACCGCCCGGGTGGCCGGACGGATCAGACTCGGTCGCCCGTCAGCTGCCGAAGCGGCTTCAGCGCGTCGATCGCCGGACCGTTGAGGACCTGTCCGTAGTGATCGAAGCGCGATCCATGGCAGGGGCAATCCCAGGTGTGTTCCGAAGAATTCCAATCCACGATACAGCCGAGGTGGGGACAGACCGCCGACATCTCGTGCAGCCCGCCCTCCGGATCCCGATAGACCGCCACCTTGGTCAGCCCCCGGCGCAGCACCGCGCCGGATCCCGGTGCAATCGCATCCACCGAGGATTCCTCGCCGGGCTTGAGCCAGTCGGTGTACTGCCAGGCCATGTTGGCGGCCTCCTTCAGGAACGCTCCCGCCGCCCGGAGGGTCTTGCGGGACGGATCGTAGAGCGCGCTCCAGGGATTGGGCCGGCCGAGAATCAGATCGGAGATCAGCATCCCGGCGATGGTGCCGTGGGTCATGCCCTGTCCCGAGTCGCCGGTCGCCACGAACACGTTGTCGGCATCCATGGGGTTGCGGCCCAGGAACGCCAGGCCGTCGATGGTCTCCATGACCTGTCCCGACCACCGGTAGCGCACCTCGCCGAGGCCCTCGAAGAGCTCTCTTGCCGAGGCCTCGAGCCGGGCGTACCGCAGGTCTGCATCGTCCCGCTGCCCGGTCTTGTGATCCTCACCGCCGACGATCAGAATGTCCCCGCCAACCGCATCGCCGGCCAGGCGCACGTAGTGGTAGGGATCCGCGGTATCCCAGAACAGCGCCCGGCTGACCGTTCCCCCGGGCACCGCCAGGCCGATGACGTAGGTCAGATAGGCCGCCTGCTTGGTGTGGATGGCCACCACGTCATTGATCGGCGTGTTGGTCGCGACCACCACCGCGCCGGCCGTCACGGTGGCGCCCTCCGCGGTGCGAATCCGGGCCGGTGCTCCGCCGGCGATCTCCTCGACCGTCGCGCCGCTGAAGATCCGGCCGTTGTCCTGCTCGATCGAGCGGGCGAGACCGCCGAGATATTTGAGCGGGTGAAACTGCCCCTGGCGGGGAAACCGGAGGCAGGGGCCGGTATCGAACCCCGGAATCGGCGCACGATCCACCCGCACCACCCCGCGAAGGCCGGCGCGCCGTGCGGCTTCCAGCTCGCGCACCAGCAGCTCCCCGGCGCCCTCGCCGCCGGGGAGCAGGTACCCGTCGAGCCGTTCGAAGTCGCAGGCGATTCGCTCGTTGCGCACGATCCGCTCGATACAGTCGATCGCCGCGGTATGGCTCGCCGCGGCCAGCCGGGCTCCGGTGGCTCCGTGCAGTCGCTCGATGGCGAGATAGCGATCGTCGATCGCGTTGGTGAGATGGGCGGTGGTGCGCTCGGTCTGACCCCCGCCGACCCACCCGCGATCCAGGACCACCACGGAACGTCCGGCGCGGCCCAGCAGATACGCCGTGGTGAGACCGGCGATGCCCGCGCCGACCACGCAGACATCGGCCTCGAGATGTCCGGTGGGCGGCGGACTCGCCGGCCGCGACTCCGCCATCCAGATCGAGGTGCTTTGTTCGGAATCCGCCTCCATGCCGTCCGCTCCCCGTGATGCCTGTACGACGTTTGAGCGGGAGCCGCGGACACGGGACGAGCTCAGGGGCGATGTGACCGGATGATGGCCGCCAGCGCGTTGACGATGGAACCGGGAGACCGGCCCAGCGCACGCGGCGCGCTGGTATTGAACTGGACCGCGATCGCGAACCGGTCCGCGGGGAAGTAGCGCATTTCGGTCAGGTAGCCGGGAAAGAACCCGCTGTGTCCCACCGCGGCGCCCGACTCGCCGGGCCAGAGAATGACACCCAAACCGTATCGCACATTGGGACCCAGCCGGGCGGGAACTCCGTCGAAGGCCTGGCGCAGCACCGCGCTGTCCACCACCACCCCGCCGTACAGGGCCCGGGCCCAGCGCGCCAGGTCGGGCGCGCTGGCCGCGAAGCCGCCGCCGGCCCACTCGAATTGCGGATTGATGGCGAGCCGCCCGTCGGCGATCATCGCATCCCTTCCGCCGAACGGATTGGCGGGGCCCGCATAGCCCTGGACCAGACCGGGAATCCGCCGGTCGATGGAGGGCACCACATGGGTCAGCCCGAGGGGACCGAGAAAGCGCCGGGCGATCTCGTCGTAGGCCCGGGTGCCGGTGATCCGTTCCAGAACCATCCCCAGCACGATGTAGTTGGTGTCGGAGTAGTCCCACCCCTTGCCCGCTTCGAACGGCGCCGGGGTGTCGAGGATGTACCCGATCAGCTCCTCCGGTCGCCAGACCCGGTCGGGATTGGCGCTGAGGTCACGCGTGAACGCGTCTTTAAACTCGTAGCGCACCAGCCCGCTGGTATGGTTCATCAGGTGACGCACCGTAATGCTCGCGCCATTGGGCAAGCGGGAAAACCAGGGCTCCCGCCCCAGCCAGCGGGCGATCGGGGTATCCAGCGCCAGCCGGCCTTCGCCGACCAGGGAGAGCGCCAGCGCCGCGAAGAAGGTTTTCCCGACGCTGCCGGCCAGCAGCAGATCCTCCGCGCCGAGCCGGACATCCCGGGCGGTGTCCGCTTCCCCGGTGGCCACGCCCAGCACTCTCCCGTCGGGCAGCGCGATGCCCACCGTCGCCCCGGGGAATCGCGCGGCCTGGCGCAGTGAGTCCATGAAGGATTGCACCCGGTCGCGGAGCGGATCGGAGCCCTCGGGACATCCGTCGCGCCGGCGGGTGTCGGCGAGATCGATGATCCGCCATCCGTCGGCGGTGCGCACCAGGTGGAACGCATCCACTCCGCAGTGGACGAATCGATCCCCCACGAAAAGGGCGTACTCCACCCAGACCGAGGCGAGCGCGCCGTCCACCCGGACCACCGGATTGCGGAGCCGTTCGTCCACCGGGGCGCCGGTGGCGCGGGCGACCTGGGCGAGCCACCCGGCCGGCGATTCCACCCGCACTCCGGACACCCCCTCACGCAGCGCGGGGCTCACCAGCCGGGCATCCGGGTGCAGCGTGGCGCGCATCCGGACGGTGTCGCGGGTCCGCATGCCGTCGAAGAGCTGCTGCACCACCGCGAAGACCGCGCGCTCCTCCGCCTGCGCAACCAGAGGCGGAGGAGCGGCGGCCAGCAGGCCCAGCAATACCACAGAACGGGTCCGGCTCATCGCACAGCGCTCCGGCAGGGTGATGCCGGAAGTCTACTTGCAGTCCACCGTCCGGACGAATGAGGGGTCCCGGGCCGGAGCCACCTTGAGCATGATGGTGAGACTGCCGGCGCCCTCGGGAGCGGAAGGCAGCAACCGCTGCTCTTGCCTGCCCGACACCTGCCCGCCGTCGTCTCCGGCGCGGCTGTCCTGCCACTCGCTCACCTCGGCGCGGAACCCCTGCGCCTGCGGAATACCGGTCGCCGCATCGATTGGCAGCGCATCCAGGCTGCCGTGGGCCCGGAAGGACAGCCGCACTTCTCCGCCGGTTCCGGTGCGCACTTCCTGCTCCAGCGTCACCGGGCCCTGCACCAGGAGGTAGTCGTACGGACCGGCGGAGCAGAACGGCTTGGGAATCAGCTGATCGAACTGGATCACCTCGCGCTGGCTGGTCGCCGGCGCGATGGCCGGCGCGCGCCCGGCCAGGAAAAGCCCGGTGGCATGTCCGTCGTTGGCGATGCCGACGTCCGCGCTCACATTGCCGGCGGGTCCGCCGATCAGCAGCCGGAGATCGGCGGGAAGCAGGTTGTAAATCACCACGGGAATCGCCCGGTGGGCCGGTGCCGCGGTGATCGTCGCGGTCGGGAAAGGCGCCGCGCCCACCAGACCGGTGCGCGCCAGGTCGTAGGTTACCAGCTGTTCGGCCAGCTCCCAGCTGAGCACCTGGTGGTCGGTGGTCCCGGGAATGAGCAGCTCGAAGTGGGCGTTGCCGATGGTGAATCCGCCCAGCTTGACCAGCCGGAGATGGAACCGGATCGGGCCATACGATCCGCATTGCAGCTGAATGGCGGTGCCCCCCCATCCTTCGCTTTCGCCGTACCCGGCCATCAGGCCGCCGATGGCATCCGACCAGGTGCAGGTGAAAGGGAACACCGGCGGGAACGGCGCGCCCCGGTTGCCGTCGAGTCCCAACAACGCGTGTCGGATGTCCCGCGGGTCACCGGCGCCGGTGAACACCAGGTTGACCGGATCCTGGGAGGTCACCAGGTCGTCGGTGAGATACGGAAGAATCCGGGTGTTCCCGCCGTCCACCGCGATGGTGGCGAGTGGCGAGGCGGGAAGAACGGCCTGGCGACCTAGCGGAGGTCCGGCGAGTGATGCCGGTAACCCGGGGCCCTCACCACAGCCGGCGAGCAGCACCGCGCAGCCGAGTCCGGCGGCCAGGGGACGGGAACGAGAGAGGATTGGACGTCGCATGAGTGCTCCTGCGTCAAGGTTGAATGAAGAGTCCCGCACCGACCGACCCAATCGCATGCGATTCGCCCATGCCTCCGACGAACCCGAACAGGGAGAGGTAGATATTCGAGCGGGAACGGCCCAGCGGGACGGACATTTCGAGAAAAGGGCCAACCCGCTGCTTGTGTTCGGGAATGGGAGTGGTGGAAAGGCCGGTGAAAAACTTCTTTCCACCCTCGCGGCCCTGGTTGTACCCGAGACCGACCCGGGGGAGGCCGGTGACGGACATCGCGAGGCCGGGGGTTCCGTAGTCCGCGCGGAAGTGCAGCCGGTCGAGCGGACCGACGCGAAGCGAGGCCGAGGGGTGCCAGGAGCCTGCCCGGCCACCGGTGGATCCGACCCCCAGTCCGGCGCCGACATGCTTCCCTTCTAGGGCACCGTGCACCGCCCCGAAGACTCCGGCTCGTTCATTCGTTTCATCAGTGACCATACCGGCAGCGCCCGACACCCGGACTCGGTCGCTGGCCCACACTTCAGCAGCGCCACCGAGGGTGTGGTATTCGCGAGCCTCGGTATATGGCCGACCGTCGCACGACGTTCGGCTCACGAATGCGAACATCCCGGCTCCGGAGCCCAGCCCCAGACGAACCCGGCCCAGCGGAGTGCGCTGGACTTCCAGGGGCACCACCTGCCAGAGCAGCAGAAGCAGCGGAGCGTTGAGAAGGCGGGCGGACATGTGATTCCCGGCTGAAAGGGTCGCCGGCAGAATCGCCTGCCCGAGTCAAGCGGGAATCAAGTGGCGGGGCGCACCACGGGTTCGGGGGGAAGTCCGGCCCGCTGACGCACCCGGGCTTGCTGGCCCGGAGTCATCATGTCGCGGACGACGACCTGCCGGGCGAGGCTGGCGACAAATCCGTATCCCTGCCCGTCCATTTCGAGCCAGCGCTGCCACTCCAGCTCATCCAGGGCGGCCTCCACCCGGCCCGACGCGAGGCCGGTGGCGCGAGTCAGATCCGCCTCGGTGCTCCGACCTCCCAGCACCGCCGCGGCGGTGAGGACTTGCCTGGCATCCTCTCCCAGGCGGCGGAAACCGATTCGAATCGCGGCGACCACTGTATCGGGAAGATCGGACGGCAGGCTCTGGGTCAGGGTGCGGGAAGGCGCCGGCCACGCGGCGGAGCCGGCCTTGAGATCGAGGCCTTGCGCCACGGCGCAGAGCAGCTCCACCGCGAGGAATGGGATCCCGGCCGAATCGCTGGCGACCCGCCGGGCAACCCGCTCCACGGAGGCCGGATCGTAGGCCGGCAGGGCCCAGTGAGCGAGCTGGCGCAGCGCGTCACCGTCGAGTGGCTTGAGGGTGCACGCGATCCCCAGCCCACCGGTACCCAGCCGGCGACGGAGCTCATCCAGCTCGTGGCGAGGCGGATGGGAGGTGGTGGCAAACACCACACAGAGCGGGACCACCGGCAGATCGCGGAGCAGCGCGAGCAGCCCCAGCAGCGAGGCCCGATCGGCCCACTGGGAATCGTCGACGACCAGCAGCAGGGGACCTTCACTGGTCGCGGCGCTGACGATGGCCGGGAAGGCCCGGGCCTGCTCGAGCGGCTGGGCGGTCGACCCGCTGCGGAATCGCTCTCCCCACTCAGGCAGCACCGCGGCGAAGGCCGCCAGCGCCTCCGGTGCAGCACT
>DATFGC010000103.1:0-5671 GCA_035249765.1 Gemmatimonadales bacterium
GGGCGGCGGGGACGCCGGGGCGGGAGCGGGCGGGCCGGGAATGGCCGGGGGATGGCGCAGGAAAAAGGCCTCGGCGAGCTGGGGGCGGGCCGGTCTGCCGGCTCCGTCCAGCTTGCGGTAGAGCCTGGGGGCAATCTCCACCAGCTCGAAGAGATCGCCGAAGCTGCCCGCCACCGCCTCCGAGGAGCCCAGCACCAGGAAGCCGGGCTGGTTCAAGGCGTAGTGGAACACCGGCAGGACCCGCTGCTGGAGGGGCGGCGTCATGTAAATCAGCACGTTGCGGCAGCTGATCAGGTCGATCCGGGAGAAGGGTGGGTCGGCGGTCAGGTCGTGCCGGGCGAAGACGCAGAGCTCGCGAAGCTCCCGCCGCACCACGTAGTCGTCGCCGTCGGGGCGGAAGAAGCGGGCCAGCCGCTCGGGGGAGACCTCGCCGGCGATGCTCGCCGGATAGCGGCCGGCGCGGGCCTGCCCCAGGACGGCCTCGTCGGCGAGATCGGTCCCGAAGATCTGGACCGGAGGAGGGCTCGGGGTGCTCTCGAGGAATTCCAACAGGGCGATGGCGAGCGAATAGGGCTCCTGGCCGGTGGAACAGCCGGGCACCCAGAGGCGGATCGGGGTGTCGGGGGACTTGCCGCTGAGCAGGGCGGGGAAGGCGACCCGCTGGAGGGCCTCGAAGACCTCGGGGTCGCGGAAGAAGCTGGTGACGTTGATCAGGAGGTCCTGGTAGAGCGCCAGGACTTCGGCGGGCTCCTGCTCCAGCAGCCGGGCGTAGTCCTCGAGGCCGGCCGGGGCCCGAAGCGCGGCACGGCGCTCGACCCGCCGGCCGATGGTGGAGTCGCGATACTGGGTGAAATCGACCCCGGTGGTCGTCTTGACCAGGGCGAGGATCCGGTCCAGCTCAGCCATGCTCTAAGGTAGTCATTGCGAGGGCGCGAAGCGCCCGAAGCAATCTCGTCTATCGCCGTCTTTTCCGTTTGGGGGCAGGAGGCTCGGGCACGAACTGAATGTTGATCGCCACCAGGTCCTGCTCGAACCAGGCCACCATCCGCCCGGTGAACTTCTCGGCCAGATAGAACAGGTCGGCCGGCTCTTTGGGCCGGATGTGAGCGACCAGGACCCCGCCGGCATTGCTCAGGGCGATGTGGCCGCCCTTGGGCCGCTGGACGTGGCGGATCCGGGTCCGGGCCTTGTTGACCCATTCCCAGGTCGGGGCCTCACGGATGCGGGCGCGGAGCAGCTTATAGGCGTCACGACCGGGGGCGGGGACGGCTTCGAGCACGAGCATGGCTGACCTCGGGGGAGGGGGAGTCGGCCTGTCGTCCTGGAGGGAAAGAAACCATCATCGTGACGGGGGGAACAGGCCGGTCAGCCGCGCCCGAGCTTGAGCCGGACGTGGAGGCCGGGAAAGCGGGCGACCAGGTCGAGGGTGCCGCCCAGTGCGGTCACGTAGGCGGCGATCGTGCTGATCAGCGCGTCTTCCCGCTGCTCCAGTTTGGAGATCTCCGACTGAGTGGTGCCGAGTCGGGAAGCCACGACGAGCTGGCTCTGGTGGCGGAGCCTGCGCACCGCTTTGAGCGACTCTTCGGCCGGGAGCTCCTGTAGGCTGAGCCGGTGCTGCTGGGCTCGGCGGCGGACTCTATCCGAGAACTCCGGCGTATATCTGGCGGTACCCGTCGTGTAGCCGGAGGGCGGGGGATTGAGCGGATCCACGAGGCTGCCACCTCCCTTGGGGGTGCCTTTCAGAAAAACAGGGTCCACGCCATATGGCCTGGACCCCATATTTCTGGATGGTGGTCCCAAAGGGATAACCATAGGTCGCCGTGCGCCGCTCAGAAAAACGCAGACACGGCCCTCGGGCCGGGACTCAGGTGACATCAGCTCGGCACGAGGTGCGTCCCGGCGATGCGGTCCGCCAGCCCCCGTCTCGGATTCTTGAGCGCCACGGCGACTGAGACGATGGCAAAGATCAGTAGCAGCAGCGAGACGACGCCGACGGCTGGGGCGTGCCTATCGTATCGCCCGGCCGGGGGTCCGGCAATGTCAGGGGCGCGGCGAAGGTGCCACCCCGAGCGGTGCGAAGGGTGTCACCCCGAGCGTAGCGAGGGGGGGGACCTAGGGCGCTGCGCCGGCCTTCGCCAGCGCGGCCGCTCCGCCGACGACCGGAATCGAGATCGATGAGCCCGCGAGGTCGACCATGAGCAGCGTGCCCGGCTGCGGCCACAGGGTGAATTCGCGATCGCTCGACATGATCAGCACGGCCAGCTGTTTGCCGGGCGGGATCAGCTGGTGGTCCGGCTCCAGGTCGAAGGTGAGGTCGTAGAAGCGGCCCGGCACCAGCGGCCGTCCCGGTCGCTTCGCGTCGTAGTTTCCGCCCCGCTTGAGCGACGCATGGTTCTGGATATCGGCCCAGCCGCGGGTCACGACGCCGATGTGGCCCTGGGCACCGACCATCGCGGAGTCGAACGGCAGGGTCACCAGCCAGACGCTCAGGTTCGCGGCCGGCTTGCTGGACGCTACGCGCAGGGTGACCCGCGCCGTTCCGGAGATCCGGACCGTGTCGGTGAGCGGCCGGGTGGCGTAGAGGAGTCGATGACTTGACGCCGGGGCGCTCGCGGCCGCGCTGCCGCTCAGCGCCACGTCGTCCACCAGGGTATCCACGCCCTGGGCCACGCTCGCCGTCAGTGCCGCGACGGCAGTCCCACCCCGCGCCGGCCGAAGGACCACTGGCTCCGAACCGGGCGCCGGGAACGACGTGAAGGGCGTCGGCGCCGGGGTGGGCGGCGGGGGCGTGCCCCGAGTCCTTGGCACCGGCGGCGTTTCCACGATCCATACCGGCGGATCCGAGGTCACCCCGTTCTCGACCCCGTACAGGTAGTGCGAAAACCAGCGGTTGATCATCTCGGCCGGCGGGTTGCCGCCGTGTCCGCCCTGGTGCAGGTACATCGAGACCGGCAGCCCGCGCGCCTTCATCGCTTCGTAGATCCGGACGGAGTGCGACGGTACCACGTTGTAATCGTTGAGCCCGTGGGCGAGCAGCACCGCGCTCTTGATGTGCTTGATCCGGGGCAGCAGATCGCGCGCGGCCCAGAAGTCGTTGTAATCGCCGGTGGCGCGGTCCTGTCCCTTGCGGCCGGCAAAGACGCCGTGCTTCCAGATCCGGTCGCAGTTGCCCCGGGCGTTGTTGGTGGTGTCCCCGGACGCGACGAAGTCGTAGAGGACGTCCACGTCTTCGCCGAGGTAGCCGCCCGGCGAGCGTACCAGGCCGTTGGAGCGGTAGTAGTGGTAGTACGAGGTGTTCGGGGCGACCGGGATGACGACCGCCAGACCTTTCACGCCGGTCGTGGCGGCGGCCAGCGGCAGGGTGCCTTCATAGGACGAGCCGATCATGCCGACCTTGCCGGTGGACCACGAGGTGGCCTGCACCTCCTCGTTGCCGGTCGGGGTGGTGAATCCCCGGGCCCGCCCGTTGAGCCAGTCCACCACGAACTTCATGGGAGCGCGCTCGGGGTAGTCGCCCACCGTCGGGCATCCCTGCGAACGACCGGTGCCGCTCGCCTCGGAGTGGACCACGGCGAACCCTCGGGGCACCCAGGTGTTCACCAGCGAGTTCGAGATGCGGGTCCGGTCGGCCCGATAGGGAGGCCCCGGCATCGGTCCGCGCGGCGGCGATTCGGCGCCCACTTCCTGCTTCACATCCCAGAATGCGAAGCTCCGCGCGGTGCCGGCGAAGTAGGGGCTCGACGCGTAGATGACGGGCACCTTCAGTCCCTCGCTCACGGTCTCTCCGGGGCGGGTGACGTCCACGTGAACCCGGTCCTTCCTGCCGTCGCGGTCGCTGTCGAAGTCGGTCTCGACCCACAGGTTCTGGCGGATCCAGCGGGTCGAATCCTGGAATGCGGGGACGATCTGCGCCATGCCGTCGACGAACACCGGGCCGATGCGGGGCCCCTTCGCTTCGCTCAGGGTGACAGGTGGTGCCTGGGCCGGAGCGGGCGGGGGGGCGACGAGCAGCGCCACGAAGCAGAAGCGGAAGGTGATCATGTCGAAAGGTACGCCGTAGGGCATGGCCATAAGCTGCAACTCCGGGGCGGCGGGACGCAACTCGGGAGAGAGATCGCTTCGCTGCGCTCGCGATGACTACTTGGGCTCCTGGGCGACCGTCGTCTTGTCGGTGCCGGGCGGGCCGGTAAAGACCAAGTGAAGCCCCGGATTCACCGGCGCGGGCACGACCTCCATTTAGGGGCGACAACGGCCGCTGGATCAGCCGGGATCACCGGGGTACGAGGTGCGTCCCGGCGATGCGGTCGGCCAGCCCCCGTCTTGGATTCTTGAGGGCGACGGCGACCGAGACAATGGCAAAGACCAGCAGCAGCAGCGAGAAGAGGCCGACGGCTCCGGCCCCGGCGTCGCCGGTGTCGCGGAGCCGGGACCACCCGCCGAGGGCTCGGCCCACCCGGTAGGCGACCGCCGGGCTCGACACCACCAGCACCGGCACGATCAGCGGCAACCAGACCACCAGCGCCCGCAGCAGAATCCGGATCCGTCCCGCGGGCCGCCCGGTCTTCGTGACGATCTCGATCCCGGCGGTACGGAAGCCGACTCCCGTGCGCATGAGCAGCGCCGCTGTCAGGGCCAGGACCCCGGCGACCATCAGACCGATCACGCCTGCACCGATCGCCAGCACCGGCCCGCGTCGGGTGGACCGAAGCGGGCCCTTCGCCTGGTTCCGCCAGACCGAATCCACCGTGTAGGCCGCCAGCCGGCTCTCCTCCGCCGACGCGCCGGCGTATTGTCGCAGGGCCGAGTCGACGACCGGCCACTCGATCCGCTCGGCCGCTAACCCGCGCCGGTGGACCGAATCGGTGAGGACCGCCCGGTACCGGGTGGCGAGGTAGATGCCGATGGTCCGGCGATTCGCGGCCTTGGCGGAATCGGTGTGGCGAGCGGGGGGCCGCTCCAGGTAGTTGATCACCGGCAGCAACGAGACCAGCGCCGGGTCGGTGATCTCGGTCACCTCGAACCATACCAAGAAGAACAGGGCAAAGACGATCGCGGGGCTGGCCGTGAGCGCCATGGTGAGCCCCCGCTTCCGCCGGGTGACCGTGACGGGACCGTCCTCCAGCGCCCGCAGCCGGGCCACGATCGCATCCGGCGCCTGGAGGGTGGGCAGCTCGTCGAGCAGGTGCCGCGCCTGGAGGGGCAGGATCGGACATACCTTGCCGAGCGACTGCCCGGCCACCTGGTGGAGAAAGACTCCCGCAGGGTCGGCGTCCTGCGCGTCTGGCCCGACCGGAAAATCCAGCAGGATGGTCCGGTCGCTGGCCGCGATCCAGACCCGGTCCAGCCCGAGCCGGATCCCTTCTCCCGCCTCCCGGGCCGCCTCCAGCTCCACCGCGAGGTCGAGCAGCCGGTCTCGGCAGGTGTCCCAGCCGACCCGGGGCAGCTCCGGGCTCAGCAGCGGCCGCCCCTCGGGCACTTCATAGGCATCCCAGTTTTCGTCCGGCGCACGCCGGCCCGCCACCCACCGGAGCCGGCCTTCCCGGGCCAGGTTGCGCCGTGCCGGGTCCAGCGCCGGCCGCGCATCGGGATACCGGTGCAGCCAGACGCTCCGGCGCAACGCGGGGTCCACCGCCGAAATCAGCTCCGACCCGTCGGGAAGCGAGGCGAGCCG
>DATFGC010000104.1:0-7152 GCA_035249765.1 Gemmatimonadales bacterium
CCAGGTCGCGAAGGTGGACGGCCGCTGGGTGATCGTGAACGTGCTCTGGGAGTACAAGCCGGGGAGGAAGGGGTGATGCGCGCTCGCTCGGCTGTCGCCCTGGTGCTGGGCGGGCTCGCGCCGGCGGCCGCTGTGGCCGCCAGTTCCGCCGATCCGCCCCGCAGCTCCGCCTGGCTGTCGCTGCTGCCCGACGGAGAGGCCAAGCGGAAGTTCATCCTCGACTGCACCGGCTGTCACCAGTTCGACCAGAAGATCGCGCGGCCCCAGGGCGCCCCACGGACCGAGGCCCAGTGGGTGGAGGCGGTCACCCGGATGCTTGGCTACGCCGGAGCCACGACGTCGTTCCCGGTGATCGCGGCCGACCGCGACGCGAAGGCCACAGCGGCGTGGTTGGCCAGGAGCCTGCCCGCGGGCGAGTTGACGGATGTGGCGATCCCGGCCTCGCGCCGGGCGGACGTGCGGGAGTACATGATGCCGGTCGCGCACGACCTGCCGCACGACCTGGTCGTAGAGCCCGACGGCGAGGTGCTCATCACCGGCATGTTCACCCATCGGCTCTACCGGCTGAACCCGGAGTCGGGCGCGATGAGCGAGATCGAGATCCCGGTGGTGCCGAGCGCCAACCCGCGCGCGATCGACCGCGATGCCGAGGGGCGCACGTGGCTGGTCCTGGGCCAGCCCATGCGGCTCGCCATGGCGACCGCGGACACCGGGTGGCGGAGCTGGGACGTCGGGATGTATCCCCACAGCCTCGCCGTCGCTCCGGACGGGAAAGTGTGGTTCAACGGTCACTTCACCCGGGAGCCGGAGCTGATCGGGTTCGTGGATCCGGCGCGCGACACGGTCGTCACTTACCAGGTTCCGGGGCACCCGACCCTGGCGAAAGGCCCTGGCGGCCCCATCCCGTACGAGCTTCGCGCCGCACCCGACGGGCGCATCTGGCTCGGCGAGCTCCAGGGCAACCGCCTGGTGTCGTTTTCGCCGAAGACCGGAAAATTCCAGACCTACACCATGCCGACACCGCTCAGCGGGCCGCGGCGCTTCGACGTGGACGCCAAGGGCGTGCTCTGGATCCCTGCCTACTCGGCGAACCTGCTGGTACGGCTGGATACGGGGACGGGGAAGTTCAAGGAAATCCCCCTGCCGGTGAAGGACGCGGTGCCGTACGTGACCCGGGTCGACCCGCGCGACGGCGCGATCTGGATCGGCACCTCCGCCGCGGACGCGCTGCTCCGCTACGAGCCGGGATCGGGGAAGTTCGAGACCTTCCCCCTGCCCAGCCGGGGTGCTCTGGTGCGGCATCTGGCCGTGGATCCGAAGAGCGGAGCGGTGTGGCTGGCGTACGGGGCCTCGCCGGGTATACCGGCGAGGGTGGCGAGGGTGGTGGTGAGGTAGGTGACAAGGTGCCGAGCATCACTCCCCCAGCTTGATCCGCTCCACCCGCCGGTTCTTCCCCTGGGTGTTGTACACCCGCAGGCTCACGATCTCGCCGGGCTTCATGCTCTTGATGGCATCGCGGAGCTGGGTCGTGGTCTTCACCGGCTTCCCCTCGACCTCGAGGATGATGTCCGGGCCCCCGCGGTCGGGGTCGACCAGCTCGCCCCAGCTGGGACCGCCGGCGGTGACGTCGGTGACCAGGAGCCCACGCTGGTCGGGGCCGAGGTCGAACTGCGCCACGTCCTCCCGCGTCACCGGCGCCACGGTCACGCCCAGCTTGCCCACGGCGGCTCCGGCCTCATCGGCCTCCTCGCCCGAGGCTCCGGTCCTCCGGTCCGCCACGCCGGTGCCGCCGGGCATCGCTTGAAGCTTCACATCATAGGTCTTCCGCACGCCGCCCTTCCGGGCCACCTCGACCTTGACGGTCTCGCCCGGCTTGCGGAAGGCGATGCGCTGCTGCAGCTGGCCCACGTACTCCACCGGCTTCCCGTCCACGGTGATGATGATGTCGCCCGGCTCGATGCCGGCCTTCTTCGCCCCGGAGGTCTCGCTGCCGAAGTCCTCGACCAGCACGCCCCGGATGTCCGGCAGGCCGACGTAGGCGGCGTCGTTGGCGGACGCGTTCCGCACCGTGATGCCCAGGACCGAGCGGCGCACATCGCCGTGAGAGATCAGCTGGTCCATCACCTGGCGAGCGAGGTTGATGGGGATCGCGAAGCCGTACCCGGAGTAGAAGCCGGTCCGGCTGGCGATCGCCGAGTTCACGCCCAGCACCCGGCCGCTGATGTTGACCAGGGGGCCGCCCGAGTTGCCGGGATTGATCGCGGCGTCGGTCTGGATGAAGTCCTGGATGCTCCGCTCGCTGGTGTTGGGCAGGGTCAGGGTCCGGCCCTTTGCACTGATGATGCCCGACGTGACGGTGAAGGTCAGGTTCTCACCCAGCGGATTGCCCACCGCCAGGACCCACTCTCCCACCCGCGCCGCGTCGCTGTCGCCCAGGGGCGCCGGGGTGAGGTTGCTCGCGTCGATCTTGAGGACGGCGAGGTCGGTGCCCTCGTCGGTCCCGACGACCTTCGCCTTGAACTCACGCCGGTCGAGCAGGCGGACGGTGACTTCGTCCGACTCGTCCACCACGTGCGCGTTGGTGAGGATGTAGCCGTCGCGGGAGACGATGAACCCGGAGCCCGCGGCCTCCTGGAACTCGGGATGCATCTGCGGCAGCCGGGGCATGAACCGCTCGAACCCCGGCGGCACCTGGAACTGCGGCTGGTCCTCGTCGCTCGAGTTGCTCCGGCCGGACTTGATGAAGACGACGCTGGGCTTCACCGCCTCGGCCACCGCGGCAAACGCCTCGCTCAGGCTCCGCAGGTTGTCCACCTCGCCGGGCGGTGGCGCAGCCGTGCTGGTTGCACCGGCGGCGTAGCGGGAGTCCGGTTGCTGGGCTTCGGTGAAGCCGGGGATATTGAGCGCGCCGGCCAGGAGCAGGCCGGCGAGAAAGGCGAGCGCGGAGCCGACGATGGGAAATCGGCGCAGCGAACCTCTGGGGATCATGGGCATCTCCACGGTTGAGGGGCGGGACGAGCCCGCCCTGACGACCGGTTCTGATGCCCGAGCGGCGTTCAGCGTCGCGCGACGTTTCCATTCGCACCGAGCGAAACCGAGGCTTGCTTGGGACCCGTAGTCAGGCGATCATCCGGCCCCGGCCCGGACCACCTTCTGGAGAAGCTGATGGACCGCATGCACATGGCTCGCCCCCCCTGGACCGGGCTGGTCGCCCTCCTGGCCCTCGCCGGCTGCGGCTCCGGCCGCACCGAGACTCCCGCACCTGCTCCGGAGGCAGGCCGGGGCGGCACCGCGGCCCCGGCGGCGCGGGTCATGGAAGTCCCCGCCATGGCGTCGTTCGACCGGGCCTTGGCGAACGGAACCCGGGCCCGATCGGGCGCGCCGGGTCCCCGTTACTGGCAGCAGTGGGCGGACTATCGGCTGGCCGCGGAGCTGAACCCCACTTCCAAGCGGCTGACCGGCACGGCCGCGATCCGGTACTACAACCGCTCGCCCGACACCCTGGCGGTCGTCTACGTCCACTTGCTGCACAACATCTTCGCGCCGGAGAGCCGCCACAACACGGACATCCCCTGGGCGGTCGAGGGCTACCAGCTCAACAAGGTCGCGGCCCAGGGCCAGACGCTGGCGGTGGGCAAGGGTGAGGGGCCGGGCTACCAGGTGGACGGGACCATCCTGGAGATCCGGCTCCCGAAGCCGATCGCGCCGGGGACCACGGCCGACCTCGAATTCGGTTACCGCATCCGGATCCCGCCCGACGGCGCGCCGCGCGGGGGTCAGGACGGCGAGGTGTACTACATCAGCTACTGGTACCCCCAGATGGCGGTGTACGACGACGTGAACGGCTGGCAGATCGACCAGTACTATGGAAACGCCGAGTTCTACATGGGCTACGGGAACTACGACGTAACCCTCACGGTGCCCGCGGGCTGGCTGGTCTCGAGCACCGGCAGGCTGACGAACGCGGCCGAGGTCCTCACCGGGCAGACCCGGGCTCGGCTGGACTCCGCCAGGAGCGCGAAGGAGATCGTGCACGTGGTGACCGCGGACGACCGCGGCGCAGGGAAGGCCACCACCACCGGCACCGATGGCAAGCTCGCCTGGCGCTTCCGGGCGGAAAACGTGCGCGACGTGGCCTGGGGGGCGTCGGCGAGCTATCTGTGGGATGCCACCAACGCGGTGGTGGGCGACGCGAACGGCGACGGCGCGCCGGACACCACCCGGGTCGACGCATTCTGGCGCCCCGAGATGGAGCAGAGCCACTGGGACCAGGCGGCACGCTACGGCCGGCACTCGGTGGAGTTTCTGTCCCGCTACCTGTGGCCGTACCCATACCCCCACATGACGGCGATGGACGGCCCCACCTCCTGCGGGGGCATGGAGTACCCGATGATGACCTGCATCGGGGGGCAGTGGGACTCGCTCACCATGTACGAAGTGGTGGTCCACGAGATCGCCCACATGTGGCACCCGATGCAGGTGGGCTCGGACGAGAAGCGCTTCGCCTGGATGGACGAAGGGTTCGCCCAGTACGACCAGTCCCAGGCGATGGCGGACTTCTTCAAGGGCTACGACGACGAGGCGGAGAACCGGGAACCTTACGTCAACCTCGCCATCGCGGGCGGCGAGGTGGAGCTGATGCGCCACGGCGACCGCTACCCGAACTACACCGCCTACGGCACGGCCAGCTACTACAAGACCGGCACCGCGCTGGTCGCGCTCCGCGGTGTGCTGGGGAAGGAGACCTTCGAGAAGGCCTTCCGGGAGTACGGCAAGCGGTGGCAGTACAAGCACCCGATGCCGTACGACTTCTTCAACACGGTCGAGGACGTGGCCGGGCGGGACCTCTCCTGGTTCTGGCGGGAGTGGTTCTTCGAGACCTGGAAGCTCGACCAGGCCATCGACACCGTCACCACCGTGGGCGATTCACTGGAAGTCGTCGTGACGAACGAGGGCAAGGCGCTCATGCCGGTGCACCTGGTCGTGACCAGGAGCACGGGAGAGCCGCAGAAGGTGGAGATCCCCGTCAGCGCGTGGTTCACCGGGGAGAAGCGGGCCTCGGTCCGCATCGCCCGGGAGCCGGCGATCAAGACGATCGAGATCGACCCGGACCGGGAGTTCCCGGATATCGAGCGGGGGAACGGGATGTGGCCGAGGTAAAGGGCGGTCGGGCGGTCGGGCGGTAGGTCCCGTCACCTGTCACCCTGAGCGCAGCGAAGGGGGCCATGCTCGCTATGGTCCCCTTCACTTCGTTCAGGGTGACATCTTGCCCCGCCCGACCGCCCGACCGCCCGACCGCCTGACCGCCCGCCCCCGCCGACACTACCTTTCCCCCATGTCCCGGCTCCTGATCGTCGCCAACCGGCTCCCGGTCACCGTTCGCCCTACCCCCGTCGGCGTCGAGGTAGAGCGGAGCACCGGCGGCCTGGCCACCGGGCTTTCCCGGCCCCACGAGCAGTCCGGCGGGCTCTGGATCGGCTGGTCGGGGGCAGGTGACGACCTCACTCCTGTGCAGCAGGCGGAGCTCGAGGCCCAGCTGGCCTCCCAGCGCCTGGTCGGGGTGCCGCTCAGCAAGGATCTGGTGGCCCGGTACTACGAGGGCTACTCCAATGGGGTCCTCTGGCCCCTGTTCCACTACCTGCTGGACCAGGTTCCCCTCCAGGCCAGCGACTGGGATGCCTACCTCCACGCCAACGAGCAGTTCGCCGAGGTGGTGGCGTCGCAGTATCGGGCGGGCGACCTGGTCTGGGTCCACGACTACCAGCTCCTGCTGCTTCCGGGTCTGCTTCGCCGCCGGCTGCCGGAGGCGCGGATCGGGTTCTTCCTCCACATCCCGTTCCCCTCCGAGGAGCTGTTCCGAACCCTCCCCGCCCGCCGACAGCTCCTCGAGGGACTCCTCGGCGCCGACCTCGTCGGCTTCCATACCCCCACCTACCTCCGCCACTTCGCCACCGCTCTCACCGACATCCTGGGCCTCACCGTGGACATCGACCGGGTGCAGCTCCCCGGCCGGGAAGTGCGGCTCGGCGTGTTTCCGATGGGCGTGGACGCGAGCCTGTTCCAGAGGCTCTCCCGCGACCCTGCGGTCGAGGCCGAGGCGGAAGCGCTCCGGGGCGATGGGAGCGTGCGGATACTGGTGGGCGTGGACCGGCTGGACTACACCAAGGGAATTCCCCGCCGGCTCCTGGCGTTCGAGCGGATGCTGGAGACCCACCCCGAGCTCCGGGAGAAGGTGCGGCTGGTGCAGGTGGCGGTACCCTCCCGCACCGGCGTCGAGGCCTACCAGGACTTCCGCTCGCTGGTGGACGGCCTGGTGGGTCGGATCAACGGGGCCTTCGGCACCCCGAGATGGGTGCCGGTCCACTACATCTTCCGCAGCCTCTCCTCGGAGGACCTGGTGGCGCTGTATCGTGCGGCGGACGTGATGCTGGTGACGCCACTGCGCGACGGGATGAACCTGGTCGCCAAGGAGTTCGTGGCCTCCCGGACCGATGGTGACGGCGTCCTGGTGTTGAGCGAGTTCGCGGGCGCCGCATGGGAGCTGCCGGAGGCGCTGCAGGTGAACCCGTACGACACCGACGCCACCGGAGAGGTCATCTTCCGCGCGCTCACGATGGAGCCGGAGGAGCGGCGTGCACGGCTGGCCCCGCTGCGGGAGCGGGTGGCGAGCTTCGACGTGCACCGCTGGGTGACGTCCTTCCTCGAGCAGCTCGAGCGGGTCACGGAACCCGCGGCCCGCGCGATGTCGCCCACCGCAGGGGAGACCGCGCTGCGCGACGAGCTCACCGGCGCGCTGGAGCACAACGACGAGCTGCTGCTCCTGCTCGACTACGACGGGACCCTGATGCCGTTCACGGCGACGCCGGAGCTGGCGCGACCCGATGCCTCCCTGGTCCACCTGCTCCGCGCGCTCGCGGCGCGCCCGGATACCGAGGTGCACATCGTCAGCGGCCGGGGCCGTGAGGCGCTGGAGCAGTGGATCGGTAACCTGCCGATCTGGCTCCACGCGGAACACGGCTTCTGGTCCCGCCCTCCGGGCCAGGCCGAGTGGACGCCGGCCGCCGACATCCATGCCTCCTGGCGGGAGCCGGTGCTCGCCATCCTGCGCGACATCACCGCCCGAACGCCGGGGTCGCTCATCGAGGTGAAGGC
>DATFGC010000105.1:0-13306 GCA_035249765.1 Gemmatimonadales bacterium
CCCGCATCGGTGCGCTGCACTTCGACGCCGCCGCCCATGCTGCGAAGCGCGGCCGCTGCGGCCTCCACTCGGCCGGGCAAGTCGGCCGGGCTCGGAACCCCGGATCCGGCCCGGGCGCCCACGGCGCGAAGCAGCTCGTCCGCTCGCTCCCTCCCATCCCTCCGGGCGATCTCCTCCACCAGCCCCGCCAGCACCATGGCGTAGGCCTTGGGAAAAAGCTCCTCCCCGGCCTCGGTAAGGGCATAGAGCCGGGCCGGCTTCCCACCGGTGTCTCGCTGGGTCCCCACCGGCTCGATGATTCCGTCCCGGGAGAGCGCCGCCACATGGGTTCGCACCGCGTTATCGGTGAGCCCGAGCGACTCGGACAGATCGTTGATGGTCCGTCGAGATCGCCGGAGCAGATGAAGCAACTTGGCTTGCGTCTCCCCGATCAGCTGCTCTACCCAATTGGTCATCCAGTATCCTTTCTAAGTCCTTCCACGATATAAGGAAGGGCCGATTTTGTCTAGTAATCACAGAAATCTATTGACAAAGTGTGTAAAGGCGGTATCTTGGTCGAACTGTAGTCGACCTGTCCCCCCGTCCCGGAGGTTGCCATGGCTCGCCGAAACCAGCGTCCCCTGCTCCTGTTCTTTGTATTCCTCACCGCCGGGGCCGGACTCTCGGCCCAGGCTCCGGCGCCGGACCTGTCCGACCCGGAAGTGGCCCACGTCGCGGTCACTGCAAACACCATCGACATCGAGCTGGCCAGGTATGCCCAGACCCGGACCCGGAACACCGAGGTCCGCAAGTTCGCTGCGACCATGATCGCGGACCACGGTGCCGTGAACGCCCAGGCCGCCGCGCTGGCCGGGCGGCTGGGAGTCACGCCCAGGGATAACGCGGTGAGCCAGTCGTTGCTGACCGGTGCCGGCGAGGCCCGGGCTGCGATCGAGAAGCTGGATGGCATCGCCTTCGACCGCGCCTACATGGACCGCGAGATCGGCTATCACCAGGCCGTGCTCGATGCGCTCGACGGGTTGCTCATTCCCACCTCGTCCAACGCCGAGCTCAAGAAGCTGCTGGTGGATGTGCGGCCGGCCATCGCCGCCCATCTGGCCCACGCCAAGCAGCTCCGGAGCTCCCTGGGGTCACAGTGATCCCGCGCGGCCGCGAGCTCCGGCGTTTCGGGCTGGTGGTCGCGCTGGCGATGGGGGTCGTGGCGTTCGCCGGTGCGATGGCGGCGCCACGCTCCCCCCCGCGGGTTCCTCGAAGCCATGTGATCGAGATCCGGGGCATGGCCTTTCAGCCGGCCGAGCTCACCGTCATGAGGGGCGACACGGTGGTCTGGATCAATCGGGATATCGTGCCGCACACCGCGACCGCCCCAGGAAAACGGGGCTGGGACACCGGCACGCTGAATCAGGCGAAGAGCGGCCGGGTAGTCCTCCGCGATGCCGGTACGGTGCACTACGTCTGCCAGCTCCACCCCACGATGCGGGGGACGCTGATCGTTCGATGACCGGGCGTTCGCGCCCCCAGCGAAGGGTGATCCACATGAAGCGCCTCGGATTGCTGCTCGGCCTGACGATCGCCGCCGCCTGCGATGGGAACCAGACGTCGGACAGCGACGGGGACCGGCTCCGGCCGCTCGACCCGGTGCTGATTGCCCAGGGGAAAGACATCTTCCGGCACGATACCTACGGCAACGAGGTGTTCTGGACCGATACCGCGAGGATGCACGAGGTCATCAGCAGCGCCGTGAGCCCCCGGGTCGCGCTCTCGGTGGGACTCAAGGTCGACGCCGACGCGCTCCCCCAGGCGATGAAGGACGCCATCGCGGCCGGACAGGTGGATCTGGATGACCCCGCGACCACCGTCACCCTGCTCAAGCTTCACTCGGTAGTGGGGCTCCACGGCACGGTCGAGACCATCGGGGGAAAGGACAGTCTGGTTCGGGTCGGCATCACCTGCGCGCTCTGCCATTCCCGGGTGGACAACTCATTTGCCCCGGGCATCGGGAAGCGGGTGGACGGCTGGGCCGCGACCGACCTCGACGTCGGAGCGATCGTGGCCCTGTCGCCGGCGATTCCCGCCGAGCTCAAGGCGATCATGCGGAGCTGGGGCCCCGGAAAATACGATCCCCGGATCAACCGGGACGGGCAGAACACTCCCATCGTGATCCCGCCGGCTTACGGATTGCACGGGGTTGCCCTGGAGACCTACACCGGGGAGGGTCCGGTCTCGTACTGGAATGCGTACGTGGCGGTGACCCAGATGCACGGGCGGGGCGCGTTCGAAGATTCGAGGCTGGGCATCAGCGTCAGCGCGAACCCCGACCTGGTCACGTCCAAGCTGCCCGCGCTGGCGGAGTACCAGCTCAGCCTCGCGGCACCGGGCAATCCCGGACTGGTGGACCAAACGGCGGCGGCCCGGGGCAGGGCCGTGTTCGAGGGGGTGGGCCGCTGCGCCGACTGTCATCTCCCGGCACGGCAGTTCACCGATGTCAGCATGGGCCGGCTGCATCAGCCTGCCGAGACCGGAATGGACCCTGCCTATGCGGCCCGCACCGCGACCAAACGGTACCGCACCACCCCGCTCAGGGGACTTTGGCAGCACCCGCCGTATTTCCACGACGGCAGCGCCGCCACCCTCGAGGCGGTCGTGGCTCACTATGACCGGGTGCTCTCGCTCGGACTCACGCCCCAGCAGGAGGCCGATCTGGTGGCCTATCTGCGAACCCGCTAAGGCGCCCAGCCCGGATCCAGCGCCGGGAGGTCGCTGATCCGGGACTTCAGGCCGCCGTCCAGGTCCATGATGTAGAGGAAATCCTGGCGCTGGTCTCCCGAAAGGAATGCGATCCGCTTTCCGTCGGGAGACCACCGGGCCGATCCGTCATACCCCGGCTCCGTGGTCAGCCGCCGGAAGCCGCTGCCGTCCGCATTGATCACCGCGATGTCGTAGTTGCGGCCGCGCACCGATTGAAAGAGAAGGCGGGTCCCGTCGGGAGACCAGCGGGGCAGATCGGCTTCCGCGGAGTCGGCGGTGAGGCGGCTCTGCCGGCTGCCGTCGGCGCTCATCAGGTAAACCTCGCCGTGGCCGTCGCGGGAGGAGGCAAAAGCGATCCGGGTGCCGTCGGGCGACCAGGAGGGTGAGTCGTCCTCTTCGCGGCTGGTGGTGAGCCGGGTCTGCCCGCTCCCATCCGCCGTCATGACGTAGATCTCGCGATTGCCGTCGCGGGAGGAGGTGAAGGCGATGCGTGACCCGTCGGGAGACCACTGGGGTGAGCGTTCCTCGGCGGCGTTCCAGGTCAGCCTGGTCACCCGCCCGCTCGCGACGTCGATGACGTAGATCTCCGCGTTGCCGTCACGCAAAGACTCGAACAGAATCCGGCTACCGTCGGGCGACCAGCTCCGGGGACCTTTAGCCACGAAATCCCGGGCAAGAAGCCTTGGCTGCCCTCCGTCCGCGCTCATCACATACAACTCCCACTTGCCGTCCCGCTCGGCGCCGTAGGCGATTCTCGATCCGTCGGGCGACCAGACCGGAAAGCGCTCGCCGCCGGGGTGGCGGGTCAGCCGGAACGGAGGCCGGCCGGAGAAGTCGGTCACCAGGATGTCCCAGTTTCCATCGAGCCGGCCCGCGAAGGCGATCCGGGGAGGGGACGATTGGGCCAGGAATAAGCCCAGGAAGATGAAGAAGGCGGTCACCATACCGGTTGGTTGCCGGAAGCGGCGCGGGGGTTTAACGCGCCCCGGTCCCCACCTCGCCGGAGGGTGTCTTGCGGCTTATACTCCCCGTTCCCCATTCCCCATTCCCCGTTCCCCGGTTTCAGCCCATGCTCCCCATCAATCTCTCGGGCAAACGCGCCTTCATCGCCGGGGTGGCCGACGACGGCGGCTTCGGCTTCGCGATCGCCAAGGCGCTCGCCGAGGCCGGGGCCAGTGTCTGCGTGGGCACCTGGCCTCCCGCGCTGACCATTTTTCTCAACCTCCTGGAGCGGGGGAAGATGGCGGAGTCGCTCCGGCTCGCCGATGGCGGTACCATGACGTTCGAGAAGATTTACCCGCTCGACGCCGCCTTCGACACCCTGGAGGAGGCCCCGGCCGAGCTCCGGGAGAGCAAGCGCTACAAGGAGCGGGGCGACTTTTCCATCCAAGGCGCGGCGGCGCGCTTCCGGGAGGATTTCGGCGATCAGGGGCTCGACATCATGGTGCACAGCCTGGCCAACGGCCCCGAGGTCAAGAACGCCCTGCTCGACACCAGCCGCCACGGCTATCTCGAGGCCGTGAGCGTGAGCGCCTACAGCAACGTCGCCCTGATCCGCCACTTCGCGCCGCTGATGCGGCCGGGCGGCTCCTTCCTTTCCCTCACCTATATGGCGAGCGAGCGGGTCATCCCGGGATACGGCGGGGGGATGTCCTCGGCCAAGGCCGCCCTGGAGTCCGACACCCGGACCCTGGCATTCGAAGCGGGCCGCCGGTTCGGCGTCCGGGTGAATACCATCTCGGCCGGCCCGCTGGCCTCCCGGGCGGCGAGCGCGATCGGACTGATTCACCGGATGATCGAATACAACAAGCGGAATGCCCCGCTCACCCGCGAGCTCGACGCGGCCGATGTGGGGCATTGCGCGGCGTTTCTCGCCAGCCCGCTCGCCGCCGCCATCACCGGGAGCGTGCTGTACGTGGACAACGGCTACCACGCGATGGGCATGGCGGTCGAGGGGCCGGGCACCATCGCCGGATCCGAGTGAGCCCGCTCCGCTGGGCCGGGACCGGGGCGGTGCTCGCGGGACTCGCCGTCCTCGCGGGCGCCTTCGGCGCCCACGCCCTGCGCGCCCGCCTCGGGGAGGATTCCCTCGCGATCTGGGAGACCGCGGCGCGGTATCAGATGTATCACGGGCTCGCCCTGCTGGCTTCGGGCGCCCTGCCCCCGCTTCGCGATCTTCGGCTGCTCCGGGCCGGCCGGAGATTTCTTCTTGGCGGGGTGCTGCTCTTTTCCGGAAGCCTCTACGCCCTGGCGCTCTTCGGCGTCGCTGCGCTGGGCGCAATCACGCCGCTGGGCGGCGCCGCGCTGCTGACCGGCTGGGGCTGCTTCGCACTAGCGCTGTTCCGGGCCCGGCCCACCGATGCGTCCACCCCCTGATTATCCCGAGCTGCTTGCCCGGCTCGATGCCTGGCAGCAGGACGTGCGGGAACGCTTCCCCGGCATCGTCCCCTGCCGGTCCGGGTGCTCGGCCTGTTGTCATGGTCCGTTCGACATTTCGGCGGCCGACACCATCGTGGTGCGGGAGGGCGTCGCGTCCCTGCCCTACCCGGTGCGGGCCGCCGTCGAGCAGCGAGCCCGGATACAAGTGGGCCGAATGGCGCGAGCGGAGCCCGGCTTCGAGTTTCCCTGGGATGTGTCCCGCATGGCGGAGTCCCGGTTCGATGCCCTGGTGGACGCGCAGGCCGGCGAGCCCTGCCCGGCGCTCGATTCCGACGGGCGATGCCTGATCTATCGGCGGCGCCCGACGATCTGCCGGATGATGGGCCTGGGCATGCGGACCGCGAGCGGGTCGGAGATCGCGAACGGCTGTCCCATCCGGGACGACTTTCCGGCCTATCGCGACCTCCCGCTCCAGCAGTTCGACCTGGAATCATGGGAGCAGGAAGAGTGGTCGGCGCTCGAGGCGGCGGGGAGAGAGCTCTTCCCGCAAGCGCCGAACCCCGGGTTCGAGACTACCATTGCGGGGGCCATTTTATTGGGCGCCCCTGAGCCCTGGAGGACATGATGCGCTGGACGCCGGGAGGAAACACCCGGGATGTCGAGGATCGGCGAGGGGCCCGTGGGGGCGGGGGAGGATTCCGGATCCCCGGCGGACGCATGGGGCTGGGCGGCCTGCTCATTCTGCTGGTGGCCAGCCTGATCTTCAAGCAGGATTTCTTCTCCCTGCTGAGCGGCGGCGATCCCGGCACCGGGGCCAACGGCGGGCCGGTGGTGGCCTCGCCGGAGGAGGAGCAGCTCAAGGAATTCATCACCTTCGTGCTCAACGATGTGCAGACCACCTGGGACCAGCAGCTCCCCGCCCAGGCGGGAAGCCAGTACCAGCACGCGACCCTGGTGCTCTTCCGCGAGGCGACCCGGTCGGCCTGCGGGGTTGGCGAAGCCGCGATGGGACCGTTCTACTGTCCCGGCGACAACAAGGTCTACATCGACCTGGGCTTCTATCAGGATCTCCACCAGCGCTTCGGCGCGCCGGGCGATTTTGCCCAGGCCTACGTGCTGGCCCACGAAATCGGGCATCACCTCCAGTTTCTGCTCGGGGTCGAGAGCCAGGTGCGCGCGGAGCAGCGCAACCGGCCGGACCAGGCCAACGATCTCTCGGTGCGGATGGAGCTCCAGGCCGACTGTTTCGCCGGGGCATGGGGCCATTCCGCCGCCCAGCGCGGCAAGCTGGAGACCGGAGACATCGAGGAAGGGCTGGGCGCTGCGGCCGCGGTGGGCGACGACCGGATCCAGGAGATGTCGACCGGCCGGGTGAGCCCCGAGAACTTCACCCACGGCTCGGCCGAACAGCGGGCCTCCTGGTTTCGCCGGGGACTCACCAGCGGACGGCTGGCGGATTGTGATACCTTCGCGGCGCGGTAGGGCGGTAGGACGGTAGAGCGGCAGGGCGGTAGGAAAGGACCTTACCCGATCGGAGGTTCATGTACCCCCTGAACTATCTGGGCATCGTGGTGACCGCGCTGGTGATCTTCGCGATCGGGGCCCTCTGGTACGGTCTGCTCTTCGGGCGGCAATGGATGGCGGTCCACGGCTACACCCCGGAGCAGCTCGAGGGCATGAAGCAGGGCATGGCGCGAGCCTACTTTCTGTCTTTCCTGTGCTACCTCCTGCTGGCGGCCGTCATGGATTACCTGATCGTCCGGCTGGGCATCGACACCCCGCAGGGCGGGGCGAAACTGGGAGCCGCTCTCTGGGCGGGCTTCCTCGCCACCGCGGGCTTCACCGCCTATCTCTACTCCAGCGAGAAGCTCGCGACCTGGCTGCTGGACGCCAGCTACCAGCTGGTGTTCATGGTGGCGGCGGGGGTTCTGCTCGCGGTCTGGTAGCGGAGCGGAACGGCGTCAACGGTCAACAGTCAACGGTCAACAGGATTAGCCGGCCCGAGGGAGTCCTTCATGTACTGGGTTGCGCGCATGGCGGGTTGCGGTGCCCTTGTGCTCGCCGCGTGTTGGAACGGTGGCATGTTGCTCGACCCGCAGCCGATAGATCCGCCGGTTCTCGGTTCAACCCAATTGTGTTTTCGGCAGGATAGCCTAGTTGCCGCGGCCGGGGTCGTTCGGACTCCGGATACGGACTTTGAGATCCTTGCTCGGCTGCTCCCTGGAGGATTTGGCGGACACTTCCCGGGCGGGCTATTCCTCGTCCACCCGGAGCGTGCCGCAAACGCCCGGGCAGTGGCTGCGATTCTGGAAGTCTGTGTCGGACGCCGCGTCTCGAACCTCACCCCCATCCAAGTCCTCGGCGTGCTTCAGGGCAACTACGATTGGGTACAACTGAGAACCTGGCAAGCCCGAATTCAAAACGACACCTCGGTGACGCTCGTCCTTTCGGATATCGATGAGAGAATCAACCGGCTTGCGGTAGGGGTACCTTCCGAAGCGGCACGAGTCCAATTGATAGGGCGTCTGGGTCCGTTAAGGATTCCAGCCGCGGCAGTCGAGGTGTTCGTAAACACAACCCCTTTGCCATCGGACTGAGAGTCCGCAGGTCGTTCCGGCAAGGCTGGCCCCGTTCACCGTTCACCGTTCACCGTTGACCGTTGACCGTTGACCGTTGACGCTTTTCTTTCCTGCGCCGCCCACCGGAAGAACAGCACCGACATCGCCCCCCAGATCCACAGATTGCCCGGCACCCACATCAGCAGGCCGCCCACCTTCTGGTCGTCCAGCACCGAGAGGCCCCAGGTCCGCGGCGCGGCGGCGTACCAGGGGTAGAGCGGGTCGTCGGCAAAGGTGATGATGGCGCCGAGCAGTTGCATGGGGAGCTGGACCAGAAACAGATAGAGCATGCCCAGCGGCGGCGAGAGCGCGGGAAGCGACGGCGCCGGGCTGGTGACCGGCCACCAGAGCAGCACCGCGGCCCCGATGAAGAGGAGATGGGTCGCGATGTGGACGTCGTGGCTCCGCATCATGAGGTCGTAGGCCCCCGCGGTGTGCCACACCAGCAGGGTGATGCTGAAAAACACCCCGGCAAACACCGGGTGGGTGAACAGTCTTGCGACCGCCCTTGCGCCTTTGCGCCTTAGCGCCGGTTCGAGGAGCCAGCCCGGGATCCCGGCTATGAGCAGCGGGGGCAGCACCATGGTGAGCAGGAGATGCTGCACCATGTGGACGGAGAACAGGTAGGAATCGCTCAGGTCGTGGATCGGCCCGTTGAGCGAAACCAGCAGGATCACCAGGCCGAGGCTGAAGCAGAGCACCCGCCCGGCGGGCGCCGGCGGCCCCAGACCATAGCGCCGCCGGGCCGGGCCGATGCCCCAGAAGTAGAGGCCGGCCAGCAGCAGGACACCGGCGATGACCGTCGGGTGGAGCGACCAGGCGGGAGTGAACGGCGGCGTGGTAGCAGACCGGAGAAGCATCATGAACGTGAGCGGTGAGCAGTGAGCAGTGAGCGGAACCGGCTTTTCCCGCTCACCGCTCACCGCTTACCGCTCACCGCTACTTGGCCCCCACGACGCGCCAGTACTGGAACAGGATGATGAGTCCCGCAATGATCGAGGCCGCGATGATCAGCGGGAAGACGAACAGGTTGGCGAGCAGCCGGGGATCCTGCTTGAGGTGCATGTAGAACATCGCCACCAGCGCGAACTTGGCGGCGGAGAGCACGATCAGCAGGACCACCGTGATCGGCTCGAAGATCGGCCGGAGCCCGGCGCCCAGCCCGCCCCGCCCGGCCTCGAAGGCCAGCACTTCGAGCGCGGTCAGGACGAACAGCACCAGCGCGATCTTGAGGTACAGCCCCGGGGTGGGGTGGGCATGCTCGGCGTGAACTTCCGAATGGGAATCCATGACTACCTCATGAGGTAGACGACGGGGAAGATCACGATCCACACCACGTCCACAAAGTGCCAGTAGAGCGCCGCGATCTCGAGGTTGATCGACTTGGCCGGCGGAATCTTCCCCTTCACCGCCCGGTAGAGCAGGGTGGAGAGCCAGATCACCCCTACGGTGACGTGGCTGCCGTGAAACCCGGTCAGCGTATAGAACGTGGAGCCGAAGAGGTTGGTGCTGTATCCCAGCCCCTTGTGGTAGAAGTGGTTGAATTCGTAGACCTGCATCCCGATGAAGAACAGTCCGCAGAGGACCGTCATCGAGAGCCAGCCGACCAACATCTTCCGGTTGCCCTTCTGGGCCCCGTACAGCGCCAGCACGATGAAGAAGGAGCTGAACAGCAGCACCGCGGTGCCGAAGGTCACCAGCGGGATTTCGAAGATCGGCTCGCAGGCCTGCATCTTCCCGTGCAGCATGCACTGGGATTCGGCATGGGGCAGCGGCCCCACCAGGCTCTTGCCCTTGTAGACCAGGTAGGTCGAGATCAGCGACGCGAAGAGGAGGCATTCCGACCCGATCAGGGTCCAGATCGCGACCTTCTTGCTGTCGATCCCCGTGGCGGTGGGGTGTTCCAGGGCGTGGGCGGCGTCGGACACGATGTCGGGTCTCCTGGTCAGAACGCCGGCTCGAAGGCCCAGCGGTAGATGCCGTAGATCAGAATCGCGGCGCCGGTAATGGTGATCAAATACCACTGCGGGAAGGCGTGGGTGAACAGGATGCTGCCGATCACCCCCAGCACCCCGAAGGCGGTCACCACCGGCCAGTAGGACGGGCGGGGCATGTGGATCCCCTCGCCGCTTTCAGGGGCCGGCTCCTGGAGCGGGCCGCCGTTGGCGCGGCGCAGGTCCCACGCCGGCGTCGAGCTGCCCACCGGCGGCACGGTGCCGAAATTGAATTCCTGGGGCGGGGAGGGGATCAGCCACTCCAGGGTGGCGCCGCGCCAGGGGTCGGCGGGCGCGTTGGCCGGCCCCCGCGCCGCCTTCCACATGTTGTAGATGAACACCAGCATCGAGACGCCGAGGAGTATGGACCCCCAGGTCTGGACCTGGTTCCAGAATTCGAAGTTGAGGCCCTCGGGGTAGGTGTACACCCGGCGGGGCATCCCGTTGAGCCCCAGGAAATGCATCGGGAAGAAGGTGACGTTGAAGCCGATGAACATCAGCCAGAAGTGCCACTTGCCGATGGTCTCGTTGAGCATCCGGCCGAACATCTTGGGGAACCAGTAGTAGGCGCCCGCGGTCAGGCCGAAGATCGAGCCGCCGAACAGGACGTAGTGAAAGTGCGCGACCACGAAGTAGCTGTCGGTCTGCTGGAGGTCGGCCGGGGGCGAGGAGTGCATCACGCCGGAGAGCCCGCCGATGATGAACATCGCCACCATCCCCACCGCGAAATAGAGCGGGGTCTTCATCTGGAGCGACCCGCCCCACAGCGTCCCGATCCAGTTGAAGATCTTGACCCCGGTGGGCACCGCGATCAGCATGGTCGAGAGCGCGAAGAACGAGTCGGCGAACGGGCCCATCCCGGTCGCGAACATGTGGTGGCTCCAGACCCCGAACCCGAGAAAGGCGATGAACGCCCCCGAGAACACCATCGCGGTGTACCCGAACAGCGGCTTCCGGGAAAAGACCGGGAGCACCTCCGACACGATGCCGAAGGCGGGCAGAATGAGGATGTAGACCTCGGGATGCCCGAAGATCCAGAACAGGTGCTGCCACAGCACCGGATCGCCGCCGCCTTCGGGCAGGAAGAAATGGGTGCCGAAGTGCCGGTCCATCATCAGGAAGACCAGCGCGATGGTGATGACCGGGAAAGCCAGCAGGAGCAGGATCTGGGTGATGAAGCTCATCCAGGTGAACATCGGCATCCGGAGCATCCTCATCCCCGGGGCCCGGAGGTTCACGATGGTGACGAAGAAGTTGATCGCCGCGGCCATCGAGGCGACGCCCAGAATCTGGAGGCCCAGCACCCAGAAATCGGTATTGAGGCCGGGCGAGTACTGGTTGGAGGTCAGGTTGGCGTAGCCGAACCAGCCGGCATTGGGCGCGGCGTTGAGCAGCCAGCTGAAATTGATGAACAGGCCGCCCAGCAGAAAGACCCAGTAGCTGAAGGCGTTGAGCCGGGGAAACGCCACGTCCCGGGCGCCGATCTGGAGCGGAATGAAATAGTTGAAGAACATCGCCGACAGCGGCATGACCCCGAGGAAGATCATGGTCGTGCCGTGCATGGTGAACAGCGCGTTGAACATCTCCGGACTCACGAAATCGTTGTCCGGCTTCATCAGCTGGATGCGCATGAAGAGCGCTTCGAGGCCGCCGATCAGGAAGAACAGAAAGGCCGTGGCGCCGTACAGGATGCCGATCCGCTTGTGGTCGACGGTGGTGATCCAGCTCCAGATCCCGGTCGGGGCGGTGGCGTGGGCGGCCGGAGCCTTGTCGAGTACCGAGGTGGCCATGACTGTCCCCGTTTACTGGTGCGAGCGGAGGTAGGCCACCAGGGCGGCGACCTCCGCGTCCGTGAGCTTGCGCGGCAGTTTCATCAGGGTGCCCTGCTTCACCGAGTCCGGATTGGAGAGCCATTTCGCCAGGTTCTCCGGCGTGTTGGCCAGGAACCCCGCCACGATGGTGCTCCGGCTCCCCACGTGGGTGAGGTTGGGCCCCGTCATCTTCAATATCCCGGCGGTGGGGGTGCCGACCATGCTGTGACAGCCGATGCAGCCGGTGCTGTTGAAGAGGGCGATGCCGGCCCGCTCCAGCGAATCGGGAGCCGCCGGCGGCGCCGGTCGGGTGGTGTCGGCCGGCGCCGCGCTGTCCGCCGGGGCGATCCGGCCCCCGTTGACCAGGGGTGAGCCCACCCGCTGCCGGGACACCCAGGCGTCGAATTCCTCCTGGGACTCCGAGATCACCTTGAACATCATCCGGGCGTGCTGGGTTCCGCAGAACTCGGCGCAGGTACCGCTGAAGGTGCCGGTGACTTCCGCCTTGAACCAGAGCGGATTATACCGGCCCGGGAAGACGTCGCGCTTCCCCGCGAACTGGGGAACCCAGAAGCTGTGGAGCACGTCGAACGTGGTCATCCGCAGGTTCACCGTCTTGCCGACCGGGACGTGCATCTCGTTCGCGGTCACGACCCCGAGATCGGGATAGCGGAACTCCCACCACCATTGATGGCCGATCACCTCGATCTGCACCACGTCGCCGGTGGCGTAGTCCGAGGTCTTGAAGATGGTCTTGACGGTAGGCACCGCGATGGCGGCGAGGATGAACGCCGGGATGATGGTCCAGGCCACTTCGAGCACCGTGCTGCCGTGGGTCTGCCGGGGCTCCGGATCGTCGGGCCGGCCCTTGAACTTGAAGATCGCGAAGAGGAGTACCCCCTCGACCAGCACGAATACCAGTACCGCCCACCACACCGTGGTCCGGAAGAGGTCGTCCACCAGCCGGGCGAAGTCGCCCCGGGGAGCCAGGGTGGTCTGGGGATAGTTCTCGGCGCAGCCGAGGAGGACCAGGAGGCAGACGGCGGGGGCGAACCGCGCCAGGCGCCGGAGGGTGCCGGTGCTCGTCACCATCAGTAGAAAATCCCGGTGGTTGGGGAAGGCGGTCGCACGATGGGCGCAAAGCTAGCCGCCCCAGATGGTTAGGTCAACACCACGGTGAGTGGTGAGCGGTAAGCGGTGAGCGGGAAAATCTCGTCCCCGCTCACCGCTTACCGCTCACCGCTCACCGTCTCCCGGCCATCACCTTCTCGATCTCCGCCACCGTCCTGGGCGCCCCTTTGGACAGCACCACCGCGCCGGTCCCGGTCACCAGGATGTCATCCTCGATCCGGACCCCGAGCGATTCGGCGGGGATGTAGATCCCCGGCTCGATGGTGAACGCCATCCCGGGGGCCAGGGGAAGGTTCCCCCCCACATCGTGCACATCCATGCCGATCCAGTGCGAGAGCCCGTGGATGAAATACTTGACGCAGCCGCCCTCCCCGCAGAGATCGCCGGAGTGCGCGGCCATATAGCGGCGGGAGATCTGATCGAGCTGGCGGAGGGTGAGCCCGGGGCGCACCGAATCGATGGCCGCCTGCTGGGAGCCCAGCACCAGCTCGTAAATGGCCTTCTGCCGTGGGGTGAATTTTCCCGAGACCGGTATGGTTCGGGTGATGTCGGCGGTGTGATAGCCGAACTCCGCGCCCATGTCCATTACGATCAGGTCGCCCGCCTCGGTCCGCCGGCGATTGAC
>DATFGC010000106.1:0-2981 GCA_035249765.1 Gemmatimonadales bacterium
CGGAGCGGACCATCCGCCCCACCCGACGGTGGCCTCCGCTGCCGAACAGGGTCCCCAGCACGAACCCCGCTGCCAGCCCGGCCCCCAGGCCCAGGGTGGAGAGGGCGGCGGTGAGCGCCCGGCCCCCGCTCCTATGACGGCGCGTGACACTGAGTTGCATGCGGTTAACTTAATACCTCTGCCGAGCCCCGAGAACCGAGAGCGAAGATGGCTGCCGAGCCCGGATCGTCCTCCCGCGTCTCCGGAACGCGACTGGTGTTGCTGGCCCTGGTCGTGCTGACCGGGCTGGTCCTGTTTTTCGTGCTGGCGCCCCGCACGCCGGTGATGATCCATCCCGAAGTGGAGACCCTGCCGTGAGCCTGATCCGGGTGACCCTTCCCGATGGAAGTGTGCGGGAGGTGCCGGCGGAAACGACCGGACTCGAGCTGGCCCGCCAGATCGGGCCCGGTCTGGCCCGCGCCGCGCTCGCCATCCGGGTGAATGGTCAGCTGCGCGATCTCGGCCGCCCCATCGGGGAGGACGCGACCGTGGCGATCGTCACCGAGCGCGATGCCGACGCTCTTGAGCTGCTGCGCCATTCCGCCGCCCATGTCCTCGCCACCGCGGTCCGGGAAGTGTTCCCCGGAGCGGGAATCGGGTTCGGACCGGCGATCGAGGACGGCTTCTACTACGATTTCGAAGTGCCCCGGCCCTTCACCCCCGAGGACCTCGAGAAGATCGAGTCGGTAATGCGCGAGGTGGCGGGGCGGGACTACCCGTTCGTCCGCGAGGTGGTGGATCGCGAGGAGGCCAACCGGCGGTTCGGCGACGATCCCCTCAAGCTGGAGCGGATCGCCGAGCTGGGTCCCGACGAGACCATTACCGTCTACAGCGACGGCCCCTTCGTGGATCTCTGCCGCGGCCCCCACCTCCCGGGGACCGGGCGGCTCAAGCACTTCAAGCTGCTGCACGGCGCCGGGGCCTACTGGCGGGGGGACGAGCGGCGCCAGATGCTCCAGCGGATCTACGGCACCGCCTGGTTCAAGCAGGAGGACCTCGAGGCCTATCTCCACCGGCTGGAGGAGTCGCGCAAGCGCGATCACCGGATCCTCGGCAAGCAGCTCGATCTGTTCTCGATCAACGATATCATCGGACCCGGACTGATCCTCTGGCATCCCAAGGGTGCCATCATCCGCTGGCTCCTGTCCCGCGCGGTGGAGGACGACAATGTGGCGTCAGGGTACGAGCTGGTGTACACCCCCCACGTCACCCGGGAGGAGCTGTTCGTCATTTCGGGCCACCTGCCGCTGTACAGCGCCAATCAGTATCCCGCGATGGCGGGAGGCGCGGGCGAAGCGGAGGACGTGCGCTACCGGGTCAAGCCGATGAACTGCCCGATGCACGCCCTGATCTACAAATCGCAACAGCGCAGCTATCGCGACCTGCCGGTGCGGCTCTCCGAAGTGGCCAATGTGTATCGCAACGAAAAATCCGGCACCCTGCACGGGATGCTCCGGGTGCGGGGGCTCTCCATGGACGACGCCCACATCTTCTGCACCCTCGAGCAGACCGAAGACGAGATCTTTCTCTGCCTCGACCAGGTCGACCGGCTGGTGCGCCGGACCTTCGGCTTCGAGCTGGACTTCGAAATCTCCACCCGGCCGCCGGAACGACTGGGCGACGATGCGGTGTGGGATCAGGCGGAGGCGGTGCTGCAGCGGGCCCTGACCCGCAAGGGAATTGAGTTCCGAATCGATGCCGGGGGCGGCGCCTTCTACGGGCCCAAGATCGACATCAAGTTCCGCGATGCGATCGGGCGGCTGTGGCAGGGACCGACCATTCAGCTCGATTTCAACCTTCCGGAGCGGTTCGAGCTCGAATTCACCGGCCCCGACAACAAGCCGCACCGCCCGGTGATGATCCACCGGGCCATTTTCGGGACCCTGGAGCGGTTTACCGGCAACCTGATCGAGCATTTTGCCGGTGCCTTCCCGGTCTGGCTGGCGCCGGAACAGGTGCGGGTCATCCCCATCTCTGACGCGCAGTCGGACGCCGCGCACCAGCTTGCCCGTCGGCTACGGTTGGCCGGCCTTCGGGTCCAGGTGGACGATCGCCATGAGACGCTCAACTACCGCATTCGAGAAGGGGAGATCGGCAAGATTCCCTACATGGCGGTGCTGGGGCAGCGCGAAGCCGCGGCGGACAGTCTTGCGCTTCGGATCCGGGGAGCGGGGAACAAGCAGGAAGTCATGACGGTGGAGGCGTTCCTGGCGCGGGTGGGGGAGGAAGTACGCAGCCGGGCGATCGCACCGTGACGGCTGGACGGCTGGACGGCTGGTGACCGGCAGGTGCCAGCCGTCTAGCCGTCTAGCCGTCCAGTCACCTATTCTTCTCATCAATTCTTCCATTGAGACTCTGTGTCCGATTCTACCACGCCTGTCATCCTCTCCGCCTGCCGCACCCCGATCGGGAAATATCTGGGCGGGCTGGCCTCCCTGACCGCCCCGCAGCTGGGGGCGATCGTCATCCGGGAAGCGGTCGCCCGGGCGGGGGTCGCCGCAGCCGACATCGACGACGTGATCATGGGCCACGTGCTGCAGGGCGGCGCCGGGCAGGCCTCGGGCCGCCAGGCCATGATCCACGCCGGACTCCCGGGCACCATTCCCGCCGTCACGGTCAACAAGGTGTGCGGCTCCGGGCTCAAGGCGGTGATGCTGGCCGCGCAGGCCGTCAAGGCGGAGGACGCGGCGTGCGTGGTGGCGGGCGGCATGGAGGCGATGAGCGCCTCGCCCCACTACGTGTACGGCATGCGGATGGGCATCAAGGCCGGCAACCAGACCATGGTGGACGGCATGATCCACGACGGCCTCTGGGATTCCTTCGGCACCGTGCACATGGGAAGCTACGCCGAGTACACCGCGGAAAAGGCGGGGGTTTCCCGGAAGGATCAGGACGAGTTCGCCTATCTGAGTCACCGCAAGGCGGTCGCGGCGATCGAGGCC
>DATFGC010000107.1:0-2183 GCA_035249765.1 Gemmatimonadales bacterium
GGCGGAATCGGCGCTCCGGGGAGTCGAATCGCGTTTGACTACCCTGGCGGTGTCGGGATCACGGCCCGACTGGGTCTCGTACATCTTCATGAGACCATTGTGATTGTAGGAGACCGAGCCCAGATACCCGGGCGACCAGCCGTCCATGAAGGCGTGGGTATAGACGCCGGGCATTCCGTACTTGGTCATCTGGGCCAGCTCCCAGTTGGAAAACCAGGGGAGCTCGGCAAAGAGCAGCGGATCGAGGTTCGGGTTCTGGGGCGCGGCGCCGCTGTAGGTGTAGAGCAGCGGCAGCGATTCATGGAGATCGTGCATGATCGGCGGGTACGCGGTGAAATACCAGTCCACGATCGAGCGCATCTGAATCAGCGCGAGGTTGATGTCGCGGTTATTGTCGTGATAGGCGTACTTGCCCCAGTAGGGGACCGGCGGGGTGTTCCGGCCGGGCGCGTTGCGGATGCTGTCCCGCACCGCCTGGCTGGCCCGGCTGGTGTCGGGTGGCGGCAGCGGGACGTTGGAAAGCCCCATCTCCATGTTGCGATAGAACCAGTCCACGTTGCGGTCCCGGCCGTCGGCGTCGGCCACCGGGGTGATCGAGACGTAGAGGTTGTTGCGGATCTGGGAGATGACGGGTGAGGTCTCGGTGGCGAGGCGGTAGACCAGCTCCATCAGCATCTCGGAGGGCCCGGTCTCCCCGCTGTGCAGCCCGCCCATCAGGTGATAGTGGGGCCTGGTGGTCTTGATCAGCGCGGCGATCTGCTCGGGCGTTTTCCCCCGCGGGTCGGCGATGGTGGCGAGATTCTTCCGGTTGCCGTCCAGGGCGGCCATGTTGGCCTCGGAGCTCACCCAGACCACCACCAGCTCGCGGCCCTCGTCGGACCGGCCAATGGTCTCGACCCGGACCCGGGGCGTGGCGGCGGCGAGCGCCCGGTAATACCGCAGGAGATCGGCGTAGTAGGTGAGCTTGCGGGGCGCACCCACGTGATAACCCAGCACGTCTCGGGGCGTCGGAATCCCGTCTACCAGCGGCAAGTGGTCCACCAGAGGACTCCCCAGCTTCGGGTTGGGGAGCCACTCCTTGTAGCTCTTGGCGAAAGTCGGGTCCTGCTTCTGGTTGGGGTCCCGGGTGTCGGTGGACAGCTGCTGGGCCGGGAGGGCGCTGACCCCCAGCAAGCAGGCGAACGCTGCGGACCGGGCAGCCGGAAGGACCGATCGGAAGGTCATCATGAATGTGTCTCGAGGTTGAGTCTCACAGAATGGGAGAATATAACCCGGCGCCCGATCTCGTCGGGGAGGCTGCGGTTCGGACCTCCCGGCTTTGACGCCGCTCCCTCCCCCGCGTACAATGCAGCCACCGGTCCGGCAGGACCGCACCATTCCTCCTGCCTCAGGGAGGCCGCCATGAATCTCCGCGTCAACGGCACCAATCACGAGGTCGCCGCCCCGGCGGACATGCCCCTGCTCTGGGTCCTCCGCGACCTGCTCGGCATGACCGGCACCAAGTTCGGCTGCGGGATCGCCCAGTGCGGCGCCTGTACCGTGCATATTGACGGGGCGCCGCGCCGTGCCTGCGTCACGCCGGTGGGTACCGTGGCGGGCAAGGCCATCACCACGATCGAAGGTCTCTCCGCCGACGGCAGCCACCCGGTTCAGCGTGCCTGGACCGAGCTCGACGTGGTGCAGTGCGGCTACTGCCAGTCGGGCCAGATCATGTCCGCGGTTGCGCTCCTCGCCGCCAAGCCCGATCCGACCGATGCCGACATCGACGCGGCGCTGAGCGGCAACATCTGCCGCTGCGGCACCTACCAGCGGATCCGCGCGGCGGTGCATCGGGCCGCGGCGATGAGGAGGCCGGCATGAGCTCTCCATCAGGCACCTCCCGCCGGGACTTTCTTCGCACTACCGCCGTCGCCACCGGCGGTCTGGTGCTCGGGTTCACCGTCCCCGGCTCCCGGCGGTTCATGGAAGGACAGCAGGTGTCGGCCGCGCCCTTCGCCCCCAACGCCTTTCTCCGGGTCGCCGAGGACGACAGCGTCACCATTCTGCTGAGCCATTCCGAGATGGGCCAGGGCATCTGGACCGGGCTCTCGATGCTGGTCGCCGAAGAGCTGGACGCGGACTGGAGCAAGGTTCGGGTGGAGCATGCCCCCGCCGCGCCGGCGTATGCGCACACGGTGTTCGGT
>DATFGC010000108.1:0-5055 GCA_035249765.1 Gemmatimonadales bacterium
AGTCCTGCCGCCAGCACCAGGGTCGCCGCCCAGGCCAGCCGGGTCGGCCAGACCCGCCGGGACGTGGTGCGGACCGGTGCGACGGCCGGCGCCGCTTCCGGCAGCTCCAGCACTTCGATCAGGCGATCCGACTCGGCCAGCAGATCCTGTTCCTCGGCCAGCCGGGCCCGGCATTCCGCGCAGGCGCCCAGGTGGGCCTGAATCGGCGCCAGCTCGGCGGAGGGAATCTCCCCGTCGAGCAGCGCGTGCAGGGTTCCGTCGTCAAGATGCGGCATGCTTCGTATCCTCCTCGGCCCGGTAGGCCAGGACCAGCTTGCGGCGCGCCCGCGAGAGGGTAGTGCCCACCGCGCCGCGGGCCAGTCCCAGGGTGGCCGCGATTTCGTCGTAGCTGAAGCCTTCCGCCTTGAGCAGCAGGGCTTCGCGATCCCGCTCCGAGAGGGCATCGAGCGCTTCCCGCACCCGGGCAATCCGCTCCCCCCGGTCCATCGTCTCGTCCGCCGCCTCGGCGGCTTCGGGCTGCTCGGCGCGGTAGAGCACCAGCCTCCGCTCCTGGCGCACCGCCCGGCGTCCCTCCTCGCGCACCAGGTTGAGTGCTACGGCAAAGAGCCAGGGCCTCGGATTGCGCGGCGGTGCCGCTACCGCCCGGGCGAAGGTCTCCTGGGCGATCTCTTCGGCACGGTCACGGTCGCCGGTGCGGCGGTACAGCATGCGCACCAGCGACTCGTGGTACTCGGCGAACAGCTCGGCCAGCGGAGCGGTCATCGCCCCTCGAATTCCCGCAGGAAGCGGCTCAGCGCCCCAGGGCCCCAATCCGACAGGCCACCGTCGGCCACTTTGAGGCTGGCCCGGCGCCCCGCCACGAGGATCGGGCTGCCGGCCGCGAAGGTCGCCCGAAGTGCCGGACGGGCTTCGAGCAGGGCGAACCAGGCCCGGCTCATCGGGGCGATCGTGGTCACCCTCAGGCTGTCGCTGTGCCCGATGTCGGTCCACACCTCTCCCCGGAGCACCAGCACCCGCCCTCCGGCCCGCTTCATTTCGGCGGGAGCCATCCGGCCATCCCGGGACCTGAATTCCGATTTCACCTGGCCCATCCGCCTGGTCACGGCTTCCTCCGCCGCCTGGAGGGAGCCGCTCCCTGCCATCCCGGCGCTGGCCCGCGCGGCATCGAACGCCTTGCCGCCGGTCATTTCCCGGGGAGCGGCGGGGGGAAGCGGCGCCGCATTGGCGACCTGCATTCCGGGCTCCAGGACAAGGTAGGAGGTGTACTCGGTGAGGATGCCGTAGCGCAGGCCCAGCTCCTTGACCCGTGCGATCAGCGCCGGCGAGCCGCCCTCCAGCCGGATCTGCCGGGTCAGCTCCCCGATCCGTCGCGCCGCCCAGAGCGGCGGGAGATACCCGCTTCCCTCGGCGCGGCGCTCGAACGAGGCCTGAATGGTGAACCGCTCCCGGCGCCCGTTGCGGGTGCCTTCGATCACCACCGGTCCCCGTCCTTCTCCGCGATACCGGGTCACGATCACCAGCTCCTCGCCGTAAAAAAGATCCGGCAGCACCGCGGGCGCCTGTTCTTCGAAGCGCACCGGCGCCTCCACGATGCGGAGGTCCACCAGCGCGGGGCGGGCCAGCTTGGTCAGCACGCCGCCGACCGCGTCGCCCACATCGGCGCCCGGCGCGACATAGGTAGCGCTGCCGCGTCCCTCCACCGCCAGACGGTCCAGAAGATAGGTATTGACGTCGTGGCCCACGCCAACGGTGAGGATCCGGGCCCGGCCGATCCGGCCCGCGGCGGAAGCCGCGATCCGGTCGGGAGCCTGCTCTCCCACCGAGGGCAGGCCATCGGTAAGCAGCAGAATGGTGGAGAGCCTTCCGGTCTCGCCCCGCTCGGCCAGCGCCGCCTCGACCGCGCCTTCCAGGTTGGTTCCGCCGTTGGCACTCAGGTCGTCCACGAACCGGCGGGCCTCGGCGAGCACATCGCGGCTGGCGGGAGACCAGCCCTCCCGGAAATGCCGCACTCCGCTGCTGAACGCGATCAGCCGGAAGCGATCCCGGGCGTTGAGGGTGCCGAGGGACTGGCGCAGCGCCGAACGGGCCTGCTCCATTTTTTCGCCGCTCATCGAGCCGGAGACGTCCACCACCAGGGTCAGGTCGCGGGCCAGCTCGGCCCCCGACTCGGCGGGCGGAGGGGCCAGGAACAGCAGCGCGAATCCATCGTCGCCCGGCTCGGCGTGGGTGAGCACCGTGCCGCCCAGCAGCCCGCGGCGGAACGGAAGCACCAGGTCCACGTCGCCCTGAACCGGAGGGGCGATGCTGATCCGGAGCTCGCCATCCCGGCGCTCGTCCTGGATCGCGTGGGTGGGAGAATAGGGCGTGGCGAATTCATCTCCCCCGCGAACCTCGACCGAGAAGGTGACCGGCGCGCTGCCCCGGTCTCCCGCCGCGTAACGGAGCCGGAGCGCGTCACCTTCCCGGCCGACCAGCTGGGTGAAGCGCAGGATGATGGTACGGGTTTCCCGGGGCTGGATCGGAAAGACCTGGGCCCGGATCAGGCCGTGGCCCACCAGGGTGATGAGGGCGGGATCCTTCCGCTGCCGGACGATCGCTTCGTAGATGGAGCGGGCCTGCTCGCTCGCCATCATCTCGCCCTTGAGCTCCTGCTCTCCCTGGAAAAGGGAGAAGGCACTGAACGCGGCCTCGCCGGGCAGGGGATAGTGATACGTGCCCTCGGCCACCACCCCGCCGTCGTTCCGGAAACGCTCGTGGACCTCGAAACGGGCCACTCGACCCTCCACCACCGCGCGCACCGACGAGCTGACCCGCACCACCGAAGCGGGGCCGCGGGGGCGGTTGGGCCGCTCGATATCGATCCAGCCCTGGCCGGCGAGGGGGGCCGGCAGGGCGAGCAACAGGAGAGCCAGCGGAAGGCGGGACATGGCGCATCTCCGGACTGTGGGTTCGGCCGGGAGATGCGTGGAGCGGGAAGAGTTACACAGCCGGTCCCGGGGGACCCGGGCTACCGCGTCGCGGCCGTGCCGGTCGCGGTGAACACGACGTCGGTCGCCGAGCCGATGCTGGCCCGGACCCGGTTGATCCCGGGGCTGGCGCCCAGCTGGAGCGACGTGATTGCCAGGCCCTCGGCGTCGGTGGGGGATTCCTCCGCGGTGAGAGTCCCGCCTCCGGCCGTCACCTGCCAGGTCACCCTGAACCCGGGAACCGGAGCGCCATTCTGGTCCTCAACCCGGACCACAAACGGTGCCGGCAACAGGGTGCCGACGCTCGCGCTCTGCCCGCTTCCGGAGACCCCGGTAAGAATGGCGAATCGAGGCGCGGTCGTGCTCACGCACCCGGCCACGAGGACCATGGCGGTGAGGGAGACAAGGCCTTGCCTGACAACTCTTTTCATCATGGACTTCCGGGAGTTAATGACTCGCAATCCTTCACTCGCTGGGCTCTACGCGCGCGAGGAGCAAGTTCCGTTCCGGGGCTGCTATTCTTTGCGTGTGCCTCAGCCACTCCAGTCGGGTAATCCTTCAAAGGTGGGAGCCTCATGCGGAATCTGTTGCTGGTCGGCGGAGGCGGTTTCCTTGGCTCGGTGGCCCGCTACTACCTCACGGGGTGGGCGACGCAGATGAGCCACGCGGGGCGCTTTCCTGTGGGGACATTGGTCGTGAACGTCACCGGCTGCCTGCTGATCGGGTTTCTGGCCGGCCTTGCCGAACACGCGCACCTTCTGGCCCCGCCTACGCGCTTGTTTCTCCTGACCGGGTTCCTCGGCGGGTTCACGACCTACTCTGCCTTCGCCTACGAAACCTATTTCCTGGGCCGGGAGCACATGGCGGTGGCCGCGCTTACCAACATCGTGCTGCAACTGCTGCTCGGGCTGGGGGCCGTCCTGCTGGGGTCGCGTATCGCCATGCTCGCGGCGCCAACCCTGTTCCAATCGAACTAGGACACCACCATGGCGAGCGCGGGGTTGACCGAAACCCTCGCGCCACACTAGTTTATGCGGCTCGGAACGGCGGGACCAGACAACCTCGTGGTGGTTGTAGCTCAATCGGTTAGAGCGCCGGACTGTGGCTCCGGAGGTTGCGGGTTCAAGTCCCGTCAGCCACCCTGGTCGTGAACGGATGCCATAGGTCCGTAGCTCAATTGGTAGAGCACCGGTCTCCAAAACCGGGGGTTGCAGGTTCGATTCCTGCCGGGCCTGTTGACGGCAGTGAGCGGTAAGCAGTGAGCGGTGAGCGGGAAATGCACTGCAGGTCCCGCTCACCTCTTACCGCTCACCGCTCACCGAAGTATGGCGCTATCGTCTAGTGGCCTAGGACACAGCCCTCTCAAGGCTGGTACACGGGTTCGAATCCCGTTAGCGCTATGTCAGCCCCGACGGGGCCCCATCGTCTAACGGTCAGGACACCACTCTTTCAAGGTGGTAATACGGGTTCGATTCCCGTTGGGGTCATCGGATCCGGCCGGCGCCGCTAGCTCAATTGGCAGAGCAAGTGACTCTTAATCACTAGGTTGTAGGTTCGATTCCTACGCGGCGCATTCCTCAGACGCAAAGACGGAAGGACGCAAAGACGCAAAGACTGCTCGCCGGCTCCCACTTTGCGTCGTTGCGTCGTTGCGTCTTACTCCTGCCACATGGCAATCCTCCTCACCGGCGGCGCCGGATACATCGGAAGCCATACCTGCCTCGAGCTGCTCCGCGCCGGGCACCAGGTGGTGGTGGTGGACAACCTCTCCAACAGCCATGCCAAGGCCCTGGATCGGGTGCGCCAGCTGGCGGGGAAGGATCTGGTCTTCCATCGGGAGGACCTGCGCGACGCCGCGGCCATGGAGCGGATCTTCGCGAGCGCCGACATTACCTCGGTGATCCACTTTGCGGCCCTCAAGGCGGTCGGGGAGTCGGTGCAGAAGCCGCTGCTCTACTGGGACAACAACGTCGCCGGGACCCTGGTGCTGCTGGCCCAGATGGAGCAGGCCGGCGTCCGCACCATGGTGTTCAGCTCGTCCTGCACGGTGTACGGCGATCCCGCCTCGGTACCGATCCGGGAGGACTTT
>DATFGC010000109.1:0-5873 GCA_035249765.1 Gemmatimonadales bacterium
TGAATCCCGCCCCCGACATGGACATCTATTCGCTCACGCCCAGCCATTTCGAGTGGGTGGTCTCCGCCATGGCCGACATGGCCATTCGCTTCGCCAAACAGCCCCGGGCGCCGGGGAAGCCATCCTGGGAGAATTTCCTGAAGGGCCGTCCCAAGCCGCGGGCCTCGAAAGCCGGTCCGGCGGCGTGACGGTCACCTCGGAGCTGGCCGGGGCGATTACCGCATGGCACCAGGCGCTCACCCCTGAGCGGGCGGAGGAATCCTCCGCCTGGCTCAACGGGCAGCTCACCCGCCGGGAGCTGTTCTTCGGCACCCGGCCGCTGTGCACCGTGCTGCGGCCCAGGTTTCTCGCCCCGGCCCAGTACCGGCTGCTCCAGCGGCGGATCGCGGTCCTGCTCCGGGCCTTCGCCAAGGCGCTCGAGGCCGCGCTGGTCCGGCCGGCACTGCTGGATCAGTTCGGCCTGCAGGACTGGGAACGCACCCTGGCGCTCGAGGAGCCCCGGATTCCCGCCTCGCCGCTTTCCCGGCTGGACGCCTTCTTCGATCCCGACGGCGAGCGGCTCCGGTTCACCGAGTACAACGCGGAGACGCCGGCCGGCTCGGCCTATCACGACGCGCTGAGCGAGCTGTTCCTCTCGCTGCCGGTGACCCGGGAGTTCCTCGGGAGCCACGCCCTGCGGCCCCTGCCGGCGGTGCCCAATGTCGTGCACGCGCTGCTGGGCGCCTGGGAGCAGTGGTCGGGGCGCCGGGACCTGCCGGTCATCGGAATCCTCGACTGGAGCGAGGTGCCTACCCGGAGCGAGTTCCTGCTCTATCAGCAGCGGATGGACGCGATGGGAATCCGCTGCGTGGTGGCGGACGTGCGGGAGTGCGAGCTGGTCGGGGGCCGACTGGTGGCGGCGGGAACCCCGATCGACCTGATCTACAAGCGGGTGCTGATCCACGAGCTGGTGGAGCGGGAAGGAATGGAGCACCCGATCGTGCGGGCGGTCCGGAGCGGCGCGGTCTGCATGGTCAATCCGTTCCGCTGCAAGATCCTCCACAAGAAGGCCTCGCTCGCGGTGCTCTCCGACGAGCGCAACGCCGGCCTGTTCAGCGCGCGGGAACGCCGGGCCATCGCCGATCACGTGCCCTGGACCCGGGTGGTGGAGGACCGCGCCACCCTGAAGGACGGAGAGCGGATCGATCTCCTGCCCTGGATGGCCCGGCACCGGGAGCGGCTGGTCCTCAAGCCCAACGACGACTACGGCGGCGCCGGCATCGTGCTGGGATGGGAAGTGGACGACCCGGCCTGGGACGCCGCCATCCGCACGGCGGTCGCCGAGCCCTTCATCGTGCAGGAGCGGATCCCGCTCCCCAGCGAGAGCTTCCCGAGCTGGGCCGACGGCGCGCTGGTCTACGCCGATCGGATCGTGGATACCGCGCCGTTCGTCTTCCGCGGCGCCTACGCCGACGCCTGCCTGACCCGGGTCTCCACCGCGACCCTTGTGAATGTGACGGCCGGGGGAGGAAGCACGGTTCCGACCTTCGTGGTCGAGAAGCGGTGAGCGGTGAGCGGTGAGCGGGACCAACCGATAGCCTGACCGATAGCTGATAGCGGATAGCCAATAGCAGGAGTTCGCATGAAAGCCCCGAGTCTCACGCTCGGCATCGAAGAGGAGTACCAGATCATCGACCCGGTCACCCGGGAGCTCCGGTCGTACATCACCGAGATCCTGGGAGATGAGTCGCTGGTGCTCGGCGAGATCAAGCCGGAGCTGCATCAGTCCATGGTGGAGGTCGGCACCAGGGTGTGCCACGCCCCGTCGGAAGTGCGGACCGAGCTGGTGCGGCTGCGCCGCCTGGTGATGGAGCTCGCCGCCCGGAAAGGCCTCAAGGTGGCCGCGGCGGGCAGCCATCCCTTCTCCTCCTGGATGGACCAGGAGATCACTCCCCTGGAGCGCTACATGGGGGTCCGGGAGGACCTCCAGGATCTGGCCCAGGCGCTGCTCATCTTCGGCACTCACGTCCACATCGGCATCGAGAACCGCGAGTTCCTGATCGACGCCATGAACATCTCCCGGTACTTTCTGCCCCACGTGCTGGCGCTCTCCACCAGCTCACCCTTCTGGATGGGCCGCCGCACCGGGCTCAAGTCCTACCGCAGCGTGGTGTTCCGATCCTTCCCCCGCACCGGCATCCCCCGTTCCCTGGCGTCGTGGGGCGAGTTCGAAAGCGTCGTCAACGTGATGGTCGAGACCAACTCGATCCCCAACGCCTCCAAGATCTGGTGGGATCTCCGGCCCAGCTGGAACTATCCGACCCTGGAGTTCCGGGTCTGCGACGTCTGCACCAGGGTGGATGAAGCGGTGTGTATCGGCGCGATCTTCCAGGCGATCATCGCCAAGCTCTGGAAGCTGCGCTGCGACAACCTGTCGTTCCGGAATTATCCGGTGGCCTTCATCGAGGAGAACAAGTGGCGGGCGCTCCGCTACGGCCTCGACGGCAAGCTGATCGATTTCGGCAAGCAGCAGGAATACCCCGCCCGGGCCCTGATCCAGGAGATGCTGGTCTGGTTTCTCGACGACGTGCTCGACGACCTGGGCAGCCGGAAGGAAGTGGAATACGCCTTCAAGATCCTGGGAGAAGGCACCAGCGCCGACCGGCAGCTTGCGGTCTACGAGCGCACCGGCGATCTCAAGGCGGTGGTGGACCAGCTGATCCGCGAGACCGAGGAAGGGGTGCTTCCGTGACCCGCCCCCTGATCGGAATTCCGGCCCAGACCCTCCAGGCCATCGACGACATTCCCGCGGTGCTGCCCCATTCCTGGGTGATGAATTCCCGCTATTACATGGCCGCCGCCGATATGGGCGCCGTGCCGGTGATGATTCCGCTTTTCGACCGGGATGAAGCCACCCTCCGGGCGATTTACGACCGGCTGGACGGGGTGCTGCTCGCCGGCGGGGTGGACCTGGAGCCCGCGACGTTCGGCGAATCGCCCCATCCCAGGCTCGGACGCACCGATCCCGCCCGGGATCAGGTGGAGCTGACACTGGCCCGCTGGGCGATCGCCGAGGGCAAGCCGCTGCTCGGCCTCTGTCGCGGGCATCAGGTGCTGAATGTGGCACTGGGCGGGACGCTCTATCAGGACATCGAGGCCCAGGTCCCCGGAGCCATCCGGCACGATTATTTCCCTGGTTTTCCCCGGGACTACCTCGCCCATCAGGTCACCGTCACCCCGGGCTCGCGGCTCCACGCCGCCGCGGGAGGCTCAACCATGCCGGTCAACAGCATGCATCACCAGGCGGTGAAGACCCTGGCCCCCGGCCTGGTGGTCACCGCGCAGGCGGAGGACGGCGTGATCGAGGCCATCGAGTCGGAGGGACCCGGCTACCTGGTCGGCGTCCAGTGGCATCCTGAGGTTTTCGAGAAGCGCGACGAGCGAACCCAGCGTCTCTTCGACGGCTTCGTCACCGCCGCCAGAGGGGAAGGCTGATCGATGCGGGCTCCCGCCGCCGTGCTGACGGCCTGCATGCTGGCGACTCCCGTTCTCGGCGCCCAGGCGTCTCCGAACGATTCCACCATAACCCGCAAGCCGGCCCGCTCGATTCTGGCCTGGGCCGAGCTGGCCGCGGTCGCCGCGCTGGCCGGGGTGGCCTTCACCAGCGATCAGAGCCTGCGCGACCGGATCGCCGATCCGCACGACCGGCTGGGGCGCACCTTGTCCGACCTGGGCAATGGGGTGGGCGACGGAGCGGTGGTGTACCCCAGCCTCTTTGCCGTCGCGATGGGCGGGCGGTTGCTCGGGAAGCCCGGGATGCAGAGGGTGGGAACCCGGGCCCTGGAATCCACCCTGCTGGCTGGTGCCGCCGCCCTGGCGCTCAAGTCGGTCATCGGACGGGAGCGCCCCGATGCCTCCGGCAGCAATGCCTACGTCTTCCGGCCCTTCCGCGCTCACGACATCTCGCTTCCCTCCGGCCATACCGCGGTCGCCTTCGCGCTGGCGACTTCGCTGGCCCGGGAAACCGGGGACCAGTGGACCGATGCGGCCTTCTTTGCCGCCGCCGCGCTGACCGCCTATTCCCGGATGCACGACGACCGGCACTGGGCTTCCGATGTGGTTCTCGGCGCCGGCATCGGCATCCTCTCGGCCCGCTTCGTCCATCGCTTCCAGGCCCGGGTCACGGTCTCACCCGGGGGAGTAGGAATGAGCCTGCCCTTCTGACCTTCCTCCCGAGGTCTCTGCTGATGCGCTCCCCGATGCTCCTGGTCGCGATGGTCACGCTGGTGTCCGCTCATCCGCTCCGCGCGCAGCAGCCCCGGCAGGATTCGGCGACTGTGCGCCGCGCCCGCCGGCCGCTGGTGCGCTGGGGCGAAGTCATCGGCGTGGCGGCGGCCACCGGCCTTGCACTGGCGACCGACCAGACCATCCGGGACCGGCTCAACGACCCCCACGACCGGCTGGGCCGAACCCTCTCCGATATCGGCAACGGGATGGGCGACCCGGTGATCGTCTATGGCAGCCTGTTCACCATCTCGGCGGGCAGCAAACTCCTGGGCAAGAAGGGCGTCTACGGCGTGGCGTCGCGCGCCCTCAAGTCCTCCCTGCTGGGCGGGGGCGCCACCATGGTCCTCAAGGCGATCGCGGGGAGAGATCGCCCTCTCAACTCGGTCGACAATCCCTACAGTTTTCACCTGTTTCGGACCAGCGACGCGTCCTTCCCCTCAGGTCACAGCACCGTGGCGTTCGCGCTGGCCACCTCGTTCGCGCGTGAGACCCCGGACCAATGGACCGATCTGGGGTTCTTTACCCTGGCCACCCTGACCGCCTACTCCAGGATGCATGACGACAAGCACTGGGCCTCGGACGTGGTCTTCGGCGCCGGCATCGGGATTCTCTCGGCGCGCTTTGTCCATCGCTTCCAGGCCCGGGTCGCGGTGGCTCCGGGCGGGTTCGCCATGAGCCTGCCTTTTTGAAGGCGGATCGCTGATAGCCGACAGCTGATCGCACTCCCACAAACAGGAAACTCCGCCCATGCACCTCTGGCACGACCTCACGCCCGGCCGCAATCCGCCCCACGATGTCCGCGCCATCGTGGAGATTCCGGGCGGCAGCCGGAACAAATACGAGCTGGACAAGGAATCCGGCCTGCTGCGGCTCGATCGGGTGCTCTACTCGGCGGTGCACTACCCCGCGGACTACGGATTCATCCCCGGGACGCTCGCGGAGGATGACGATCCCATGGACATCCTGATCCTGCTCAAAGAGCCCACTTTTCCCGGATGTGAAGTGGATCTCCGCCCCCTCGGCGTGCTGCATATGCTCGACCGGGGCGTGCCGGACGAGAAGATTCTCGCCGTGCCGACTCAGGACCCGCTTCAGGAGGAGTACCGCGAGCTGGAGGATGTGCCCCGCCACCTGCTGGTGGAGATCGAGCATTTCTTCCACACCTACAAAGACCTCGAAGGGAAGCGGGTCGAAATGCGAGGATGGGAAGACCGGCCCGGCGCCTACCGGACCATTCTCGATTCGATCGTTCGCTATACCACCCGGCACCGCTAGCGGCCGACCGCCTCGCACCCCTTCCCGCTGCAGCGTGGATCGCGGGGGACCCGGAAAAGAACCCCGCCCATGATCCGGGACACTGGGTGCTATTCCATTGTGCCACAATGCTTTAGGAAAGGAGGACACCCGGCCCCTATTTTGCACTTATAGATGGCCATGCCCACTTCCGGCCGGCCGAAGCACCGCATCGCCGTAGTTCTCGGGACCCGTCCCGAAGCGATCAAGATGGCTCCCGTCATCCAGGAGCTCCGCCGCCGCGCCGACCTCTTCGAGACCGTGGTGGTCACCACCTCACAGCAGCGCGAAATGCTGGCGCAGGCGATGCACGC
>DATFGC010000110.1:0-2221 GCA_035249765.1 Gemmatimonadales bacterium
CCGAACCCGAAGGCGCGGAGCATGTCGTAATGCTCCTCCCATCGCAGTTTCCGGGAGAACTTCGCGATGCCGATGTTGCTCGAGACTTCGATGACCCGCGCCAGGGTCATGGGTGCGTTTTCGGCGTGGGTGTCTTCGATGGTGCGGGTGGCCCGGCCCCGGGTGGGGTAGGTCCAGGATCCGTTCTCGCCCGAAACGGTTTCCGTCCCCTTGATCCTGCCCAGCGCAAGCAGCGAGGCCGCGGTGAAGGGCTTGGCGGTAGAACCCGGCTCGAAGGGACTGGTGAAGACGGTGGCGGAGCCCGGCAGCCCCGACTCGCCCAGCGACGCGAGCGCCAGCAGCTCGCCGGTCCGGGGATCCAGAAACAGCACATCGCCGGCCTCGGCCTGGTACTCGGCCAGCGCCTTCCGGAGCGCGTTCTCGGCGATCTCCTGGAGCTGGGCATCGAGGGTGAGCACCACGTCATGTCCCGGAACCGGGTCCCGGACCCGGCGGTCGGGCGACTCGAACTTCTGGCCCGAGGGGGTGCGAAGGTCCACCGTCTCCCCGGGGCGCCCCGCCAGGATCGAGTCGAGCGAACGCTCCAGCCCGCTCTCGCCGTGCCCGCCGGCCTCCAGCGACACCGCGCCGATAACCGGGGCGGCGAGCCGGAGTCCGGGGTAGCCGCGGCTGTAGACCGTCTCCAGCCGCACGCCACGCATCCCCCGGATCGGGGCGATCCGGGACTCCCGGAACGGGCCGTGGAAATAGGGATAGAGCTCGTCGGCGCCGCGGCGGAAGTAGCGGAGCAGGGCGGGGCGGGAAACGCCGAGGGCCCGTGCCGCCTGCTCCACCAGCCGGGCGGTGTCGCGCACTTCTTTGACCGCAAGCTGAACCCGGTACACCGGCTCCGACACCGCCAGCGGTGTGCCGTGCCGGTCGTAGATGGTGCCGCGGCGGGCCGGCAGCTCGGTGGCGACGGTGCGCTGGGCCGCTGCCCGGCGGGCGAACTCTGCTCCCCTGACCAGCTGGAGCCAGCCGGCCCGCGCCACCAGCAGGAGGAGGCCGGCGCCGAGCCCGACCTGCAGGGCAACGATCCGCGCGGCCGGCCTGGCCATCAGCGGCCCCGGCCGGCGCCGGCCACCAGACTGTCGAGGGTGATCAGGATGTTTTCGGATTCCGACGGCAGATGCATGCCGGCCCGTTCCATTCGGGGCACCAGGATCTCCCGGCTGGTGAGCTGTCCAATCTGCCGGAGCAGCTCGGTACGCCTGGCTTCGAGCTCAATGCGGCGGTCCTGCAGCGTCGCGAGCCGCCGGGCGGTGGCGAGCGCTTTGCTTTGCCGGCTGGCGATCGCCAGCGCGGTGCCCAGGAAAAGCATCAGCCAGAGTACGACCCAGTGCCGCCCTCTAAGCGTCATGCGCGGTCCGGAACATCCGGAGCCGGGCGCTCCGGGCGCGGGGATTGGCGGCGATTTCTTCGGGGTCGGGCACGACCCCGCTGCGGGGCACCGCGACGCCCAGGGGACGTCCCCGGCAGGTGCAGACCGGCTGCTGAGGGGGGCAGATGCAGGACCGGCTCCATTCGTGGAAGGCCTGCTTGACCACACGATCCTCGCCCGAATGATAACTGATGACCGCCAGCACCCCTCCCGGCGTCAGGGCATCCCGCAGGGACGGCAGGGCGGCGGTCAGGCCATCAAGCTCGTCGTTGACGGCGATGCGGAAGGTCTGGAAGATCCGGGCAAAGTCGTCGGGACCGGAGCGGGAGCCCAGCACGCCGCGAATCGCATTCACCAGGTCGTCGCTGGTAACGAACGGCTCCCGCTCCCGGCGGCGGACGATTTCCCCGGCCAGCCGATGGGCCCGGCGCTCGTCGCCCCACTCCGCGAGCCAGGCTCGCAGCGTGTCCTTGTCGGTGGTGTTGAGGAGGTCCGCCGCGGTGGGGCCGCGGGCCCCCATGCGCATATCGAGCGGCGCGCCGGGACGGAAGGTGAAGCCCCGCTCTTCCTGATCGAGCTGGCGGGACGAGACCCCCAGGTCGAGGAAGATGAAGTCGGGCCGGAAGTCGGCGATCTCGGCCAGGGCCTCGTCGCTGGCGAACGGCGCCTCGAGGTACCGGATCCCCGCCTCGCCCAGCCGGGCTCGCGCGATGCGGATCGCGTGGGGATCCCGGTCGACCGCCAGCAGCTCGGCGCCGGCGGCGCGAAACGCCTCGGCGTGGCCGCCGTCACCCAGAGTGC
>DATFGC010000111.1:0-8586 GCA_035249765.1 Gemmatimonadales bacterium
AGCCGAGCACCGGCGTCCTCAGCATCAGCTGCACCAACGACAAGCTGACCCCGACCCTGGAAATGCACGGCCAGACCACCGCGCTCGAGTTCGTGAAGTTCGAGGACATGGCGGTGACCCTGTCCGGGGGGCCGGAGCTGACCCTCACCCTGAGCTTCAAGAGCGTCGATGAGATCGCCGGGAAGTGGGTGTTCTCGGGCAACAGCGGCAGCTTCACCGGGGCGAGACAGAAGTAGAGTGCGCTCGGTGTCACCCTGAGGCGACCCTGAGCCCTGAGCGTAGCGAAGGGGCCGATCTCATTCTCAAAGCTCCGCCCCTTCGCTTCGCTCAGGGGGACAGGCTGCTCAGGGTCGGGGTGACAGTTCCCGCCAGCCTGGGTTCCCCGTCTCGATCAGCGCCAGCTTCCTGGACCGCCTCCACCCCTTGAGCTGCTTTTCGCGCCGGATCGCCGCCCTCACGTCATTGGTGGACTCGAGGTGCACCAGCCTGAAGGCTCCATGCCTGGAGGCGTAACCAGGGGTGTCGCCGGATCGGTGCTGTGCAAGGCGGCGGGTGATGTCATTGGTCACCCCGATGTAGAGGACTCGGCAGGGACTCGAGAGGATGTAGACGTAGTAGAGGCGCACCGATCCAAACTGATGGGCCAGTCGGCGAACATGGGTCCCTTCGCTACGCTCAGGGTGACATTTTTGCGCGTTGTCACCTTGGCTGTCACCCTGAGGACGCGGGCGTCCGAAGGAATGTCACCCTGAGGGTGCGAAGCACCTGAAGGGGCCGATCTCAACCGTTAGACTCCGCCCCTTCGCTTCGCTCAGGGTGACATTTCGCGCGTTATCGCTTCTCCACGGTAGACAGAAAGCTCCGCACCGCCGCGAGCATGGCCTCGGGATTGTCCCAGGTCGTGATGTGGGCGGCGCCGGGTATGACGACGACCTGGGCCCCCGGGGTCATGGCGGCGTGCTTCCGGATGGTGGGAGGGTCCGCCTCGTCGAATTCCCCCACGGTGAAGAGCGTCGGCACCTTCACCTCCCTGAGGAACGGGGTCGCGTCGTAGCTCTTGAGGGTGCCGGTGATGGTGAACTCGCTGGGTCCCTGCATGTACTGGTAGATCCCCATGTTGGCGGTCGCGAAGGTGCTGTCGAGGTCGGCGGGCACCGGACGGAGCCAGACGTACTTGCCGTAGAATTCCGAGAGCGCCGCCTGATAGGCCGGGGTCTCGAAGGCATGCTCCGCCTCGCCTTTCGCGATCGCCTGCTGCGCGGTATCGGAAAGCGTCTTGACCAGCCGGCGGGCGTTCCGTTCCCAGGCCGGGATGTCGAGCGCCGCGCTCGCCAGGGTTAGAGAGACCACCCGGTCGGGATGGGCCCGGTAGTATTCCAGCCCGAGGATGGTGCCCCAGGAGTGTCCCACCACGTGGATCCGGTCGAAGCCCAGGGCCGCGCGGAGCGAATCGAGCTCTCGCACGAAGTGCTCGATCGTGAACATGGTGGTATCGCTGATCCGGTCCGACTTTCCCCCGCCCAGCTGATCGTAGCGAATGACCACCCGCTCGGTGCCCAGCCCCTCGAGCGACTTGAGGTAGTGGCTCGAGAACCCGGGCCCGCCATGGAGCAGGATCACCGGAGTGCCGGCTCCGCCGCCGGTCTTCCGGTACCAGATACGCCCGCCGGGAACCGGAAGAAACGCCTCCCCCGGACTCAGCGGCTGAGCGCCTACCGTATCGGTCGCCCCGGCCTGCCGCTCGGGGAGATTCTCCTTCGGACCGCACGCCGCAGCGAGAATGGCCAGCGTCAGGGCTGCACGGAGTCGTGACATTGGTTCCACCCTTCTTGAAGTTCCCCCTCGCGTTGCTCGGGGTCGCGGTGACAGCTTCCCTCGCTACTTCCGCAGCACCTCCGCCACGAACACGTCGCTCTGCCGGTCCTCGATCGTGAAATAGAGGGTCTTCCCATCGGTAGTGAGTGCGGGGCGGAACGAAGGCCGGTTCAAGTCGTCGAATCGCACCAGCAGCCGCGGCTTGCCGCCGGGGACCGGCAGGGACCAGATCGCGGCCCGGCCGGCGGCGTCGTGGTTCTTGAAGAAGATGGTCCGGCCGTCAGCACCCCACTGCATTGCTCCGGGTATCGGCTCGCCCGGACCGGGGCTGTACACCGTCGTGGCGGGGCCGGAATCAGCCGGCAGCATCATCAGGGCGAGCCGGGGTTCCGCGCCGGGCGACCGGATGATCGTGGCGAAGACCAGGGTGCGCCCATCGGGTGAAAACTGGGGTCCACCGCCAAATCCGAGTGCGCGGGGGGCGGACCAGGTTCCCGGGCCGGTGCGGGTCACCATCGCCATCCGGAAGTTCGAGATATGGAAGAAGGCGATGCGGTTGCCGTCCGGCGACCAATCCGGGTTGCTCCATTGCATGCTGTCGTTGGTGACCCGCTCGACCGGACCGCCGTCGAGCGGCTTGATCTCGATCTGGCGGATCCCCGGGGTGCGCATGGCGTGATACACAAGGGTCCGGCCGTCGGCCGAGAGCTCGCCGGAGAATTCATTCCACGGCTCGCTGGTGAGCTGCTCCGGGGTACCGCCACTCGCGGGTATCCGCCAGATGTCGGAATTCCCCTTGATGTTGGAGTCGTAGACCAGCCAGCGGGCGTCCGGAGAGAGCGTGGCCTGTTCGATGATCTGGTTGCCGGTGGTCAGCTGTACCGCGCCGGAAATATCGACCGGCGGATTGCCTGGGACCGGCATCGACCAGATGTTGGATCTGGACTGGTACACCGAGTACGCCAGGCGCCGGCCATCGCCTGACAGGGAAATCGACTGCGCGCCGAGCCCGGTGCTGAGCCGGCGGGCCGCGCCCCGCGGCCGTCCGTTCGACCCGAGGTCCTGCTGATAGATGTCCCGCGGCCCGTCCCGGTCGGAAACGAAGAAGAGGGACCGGCTGTCGGGCGCCCAGACCGGGCTGTGGTTGAGGCTGGTGGGGCCGGCGATCTCGATCTGCGCCCCGCCCGCCCCGGGAATCAGCAGGAGCGCACTCGGCGCCAGGTTCCCGAATGTGGGCCCCGGAACCAGGTAGGGCACATTCCCCCCGGCGCAGGCGATCCAGGCCCCGTCGGGCGACCAGACGCACCCGTTGAGCCCGCCGCCGCTGGCCAGGAGCCGGTGAGAGCCGCCGTCCAGCGGAGCCACCAGCAGCGAGTCGCTTCGTACGTACGCGATTTCTCGGCCATCGGGCGACCAGTCGGCGTTGAGCATACCGACCACACCGCCGCCCGGAATCACCCGGCGCAGCGAGCCCGCCCCGCCGAAGGCCGGCGCCACCGAGATCCCACCCCCGCTGACGACCAGCAACTGGCTCCCGTCCCGGGACCAGCGGGGCATGGCCTCGAGCCCGGTGGAATCATCCGACAGGGGAATCGATCGTCCCCCGCCGACCGGCCGGATGAAGACCCGAAGCTGAGAGGAGTTCCCGGCCGCGTACGCCACGAACTTGCCATCGGGGGAGATCGCGGGGTGGACTTCGAGCCCGGGCTCGGTGGTGAGGGCGTCGGACCGGCCCAACGCAAGCGGATCATCCCGTCCGCTCAAAAACGACCATCCCGCCACGGCAAGCGCGACCGCTGCCATCGTCAGCACGGGGATCATCCAGACCGGACGCCGAGCCGGCGCGACCGCCTCGATCCGCGCCGCGGTGGGCGAGGTCCCGCCGCTCGGTGTGGCCAGCGGCTCCAGCGCGGCGAGCAGCTCGTCGGCGCTCTGCCACCGGTCGGCGGGAAGCTTCTCCAGGCAGCGCATGATGGTCTGCTCCAGGGCCGCAGACACACCGGGGCGGTGCCTGGACAGCGGCTCGGGCTTCTCGGTGACGTGCATCGCCAGCATCTGCTGCGGGGTGACGCTGGAGAACGGGGGCTGCCCCGCGAGCAGCTCGTAGGCCACCACGCCGACGGCGTAGATGTCGGCCCGCTGGTCCAGGTGCGGGTCGGCCATCGCCTGCTCCGGCGCCATGTACGTGGGAGTGCCCAGCGCCACGCCCATCGAGGTGAGGGTGTTCCGGCCGCTGGCCTCGCTCACCGCCTTGGCCACGCCGAAGTCGGTGACCAGAGCATGCCGCCCCGAGAGCATCACGTTGTCGGGCTTGATGTCGCGGTGCACCACGCCGCGGTGGTGGGCGTAGGCCAGCGCATCCACCATCTCCAGGGTGAGCCGCACCGCCTCGCCCACCGGCAGCTCCCGCTCCCGGGTGAGCCGCTGCCGGAGCGACTGGCCCTCGACGTAGGGCATGACGTAGTAGAGCAGCCCCCCGGCCTCCCCGGAGTCAAGCAGGGGAAGGATGTTGGGGTGCTGGAGCTGGGCGGCGATCTCGATCTCGCGCAGAAACCGGCTGGCTCCGACCGAGAGCGAGAGATCCTCGCGCAGGACCTTGATCGCGACCTTGCGCTTGTGCTTGATATCCTCGGCCAGGTAGACGGTGGCCATCCCGCCCTGACCGAGCTCGCACTCGATCCGGTAGCGGTCGGCCAGGGCTTCCGAAAGTCGGGTCTGGATCAGGGTGGAGGCCTGTGGGGGTCAGGTGACCAGTAAATGTACTCGCTCAGGAGCCGCGGATCACGCCATAGCGGCCGTCGTGCTCCTTGGACGGTTGACCCACAGATTCCACAGATTTTGGAAAGGCACACCAATCAATTGATCCGGGTCCCCGAACTGAGGAAGAATTGAAAGACCCCAACATTTGGTGTCGCTGCTGCCAAGTCGTTCTCAGAAAGAGCGGTCAACCATTCAATAGTCCGAGGAGCTCGTGCAATTGGTTGGTGTGCCCTTCAAATCTGTGAAATCTGTGGTCACATGGACAAGGAGCGTGAACCTCGAGGTGGTCATTTTCGGGGCGATCCAATATACCGTCTGTCACAAATGGCAACCGTCGGGGGTTCTTTCTATCGGGGCGAGAGGAATGCTGCCTCCCTGACCTCGAACGGAGGAGATCATGCGTACATTCATCAGCCTGAGCCTGCTCACCCTTGCCGTTGCGGGCTGCGATGGAACGGGCCAAACCGGCCTGGTGCAGCCCGACGCGAACGTCACGCCCGTCACCCCGAACCAGGAATGGGCCCCGGTCCTGAGCCCCGCCGGCTTCACGCCGGGGGGCAGCAATCAGTATTTCCCGCTGGTTCCCGGGACCATCCTGCGTTACGAGTCGGATTCGGAAGATGGCCTGGAGCTGGGCCTCGTCCATATCACCGCCCAGACCAAATCGATCCTCGGGATCGACGCCAGGGTCGTGCTTGACCGGGTGTATCTCGATGCCAACCAAAACGGCCTGCCGGACGGGACGCCCTGCGCTCCCGCAGCGCCGGGATTCACCGCCGAGCTGATCGAAGAAACCTTCGACTGGTACGCCACCCACAATGACGGCACGGTCTGGTACCTCGGGGAGGACTCCAGGGAATTCGATAATTGCGTACCGGTGAGCACCGCAGGATCGTGGGAAGCCGGTGTCGCCGGCGCGTTCCCCGGCATCATCATGCTGGCGAACCCGGTGGTCGGACAGAGTTACCGGCAGGAATTCGCCGCGGGTATCGCCGAAGATTGGGCCAGGGTGCTGCACCTGGGCCGGGCGGTGTCGGTGCCGTATGGGGATCTGACCGGCTGCCTCCAGACCACGGACTGGACCTACCTGGACCCTGGCCACCGGGAGCACAAATTCTATTGCCCGGGCCTCGGACTCGCGCTGGAGGTCAGTCCCGGCGGAGGGCGGGTACTGAATCAGCTGGTGGCCAAGTCGCCCTAGGGAAGGTCTAAACAAGTCATCGCGAGGCCCCGAAGGGGCCGTGGCGATCTCTGAGATTGCTTCGCCGCCACGGCGGCCGCCACGCTTCGCTCGCGGGGGCCCTCGCAATGACTTTTGCAGAGCTTCCCTAGCGCCGCACCTGCTCCCTGCAGGCACCCTTCTGCCCCGATCGAGCTCCCGCCCGGTCGGGGCACCGGTGCCGGTGGCTCCGGCCCTCAGCGGCACGCCAGCGCCGCCGCCAGCAGGAAAACAGTTGTCACCCGAGTCGACACCGTATCCTCCCGGGCGAGCGAAGTCGCTTTCCCATTGGAGCAGACCAGTCGGACGGTTGTGACGGCGGACCCCTGCTTGAGAAAGACCAGCCGGGGCCCGGCGTGGATCTCGACATGAGGAGCGTCACGCGGAATCCGCACCTCGAAACGCGGGCTGTCCGTCGGCGAGTTGTCGACCGTCAGACGCTCGCCCTCCAGGCGGAATGTCGCGGCGCCGCTGGGCCCCGCCACCAGCACGTCTCCCTCGCGCCGGTCCTCGAAAACGATCGCCGCCGAAGCAGCCTGCTGGGTTTCTCGAAAGAGGATCACCAGACGCCGCCCGGGGCGGACCGCGATCCCCGCAACGCCGGGATCGTCAGGCCTGGGCGCCGGGGGCGCCGAAACGGTCGCGGGGCGTCCCGCCAGGACCTCGCGCACCCAGCTCCGCACCGGTGACCCGGGAATCGCGTAGGCCGCTCCCGCAACTCCAGCGATCAGGAGGATGGCGGCCGCCCACCGCAACGGTCCGGCGCCCCGGCGGGACCCGGCCAGCGCCAGGACTGATTCCGCGCTGACCGGCGGCATGGGATGATCCAGGGCGCGAAGCAGGGCGCCAATCTCACGCTCCTCCGCTCGCTCTTCCGGCTCAGAATCCATCGGATCCTCCCTGGTAGTGCGCCCGGAATGCCTTGCGCGCCCGCAGCAGCAAGGTGCCGACGCTGGCCTCGTGCAATCCGAGCGCGAGGGCGATTTCGCGGTAGCTGTATTCTTCGGCCCGCAGCAGGAGCATCTGTCGCTCCCGTTCGGGAACCTGATCCAGGGCGCGCCGTACCCGGGCCCGCGCATCCCGGGCCTCGGCCGTCGCCTCGGGCGATGGCGCCGGATCGGCATGGGCCAGGGCCCCGCGGGCGGGGGTCAGGAGCCGTTCCCGGCGGCGGCGGGTCGCACGTTCGTTGCGCAGCAGATTCATGGCGACGCTGATCAGCCACGCCTCGGGTGCGTCGGGCAACGACCCGCGGCGGAACAGCCGCACGAACGCCTCCTGGCCAAGATCGGCGGCAAGCTCGGGATCGCCGGTCAGGCGGTCCAGATAGCGGTACAGTCGGGGGAAATGGCGATTGAACAGCTCCACGAAACAGTCGTGGAACGAGGCGGTCATCCCCACCAGCCCGGCGACAGTCTCCACGCGGCCTCCACCCCAAGGAACCCGCGGGGAGGTGGATTTGTGACCCAGCAAGGCGTCCGGGTCAGAATCGCCAATCCAGCCCGACGACGAGGGGAGACCGGGGGCGCATCTCGACCGGCGCCCTGACTCCGAGGTCGGGATCCTCGGAGTAAGTCAGCACGTTCCGGCGGCCCAGCAGGTTGGTGAGGGTGCCGAACAGGGCGACCGATGCCTCGCGCCCGGCGATCCGGAGCTGCACGCTCTGTCGCACCCCGAGATCAACCCGGAAATAAGCCGGCAGCGCCACCGCGCCGAGCGCGCTGTCGGCGCGCGGGCTTCCCCGGAATTCGCAGCCACCGTCCACCAGATTGCAGGCCTCCCACTCGAAGTCTCCGACCACGCCGGTGGCCCTCCGGCCCAGGGCGGCCACCGCTCCAAGACGAATCGAGGTGCCGCCGCCCGGCAGAACGATGATGCCCCCCTCGGCTCGATGGCTCGCCCCGTGCCCGGGGACATAACCCGCCCCAGCCGGCAGGATCCGCAGGCGCTCGAGCCCGTAGCCGGCCAGCACGCCGAAATGCGCCCGGCTCATCGTCGCCTCGACCGAAACGCCGCTGGCGGTCCCCCGGCCGGTGTCGAATGCCCCGGTCGAATAGGGCTCCGCGGTTCGGGGGGCCGCGAGCAGCAAACCCAGGAACCGGCGGGCGTAAGCCTGCAGGGTGATCCGGACCCCGGTGGACGGACGATGGTCGGCCCGCAGTACCGCCAGATCACTGCGGGCCACGGGGACTCCCTCGCTGCCGGCGCCGAAGTAGAGATCCGGCAGGAAGATGTTCCCCGCCACCGATTCCGGATTCCGGAGCGATTGGGCAAACTGGTGGGTCCGGGCGTACCTGGCCCCGAAGCTCAACCGGTCCGAACGCCGCCAGGTGAGCTCGGCCTGGGGTCCGGCGCGGATGGTCCCCGCGCCCGCGGCGAGATCGCCGCCGACTCGGGCGCTGAATCCCGAGGGGAGCCCGAAGGAGTGGGCGATGACGGCGGTCACCACCGAGTTCCGGGCCGACCGGCCGCCGGACGGGGGACTGCCGAGGGAATCGACCCGGTAGTCGGTGGCGCTTCGTTCGGCCCGGATGCCGATCAGACTGACCCCCTGCCCGATGCGCCGCTCGAGCGCCCACCACAGGCCCTGATCGCCGCGGGCCGACCCGAGGCGCTGCGAACCGGCTTCGCCGAGCCACTCCGCTTCGGCCTCGGCGCGGGCGTCCCACGCGGTGACCAGGAGCGTCAGGCTCCCGACCTGGCGTCGCCACTCCGCGCCGACCGACCGGCTCTCCCATTCGAAGCTGTTTCGCAGCGGGTTAGGATCCCCGTCGCCGCTCCCGGCATCGGCGCTG
>DATFGC010000112.1:0-5263 GCA_035249765.1 Gemmatimonadales bacterium
CGAATCCCCGCCCAGGGCGGCGGCGCCGGGACCCTCTTCCACCAGCCAGACCGTGGACCCGGTGTACTCGTCGCCCAGGGGCATCGTGGTTTCGTCCACGTCGAGCAGGGGGAGGTCGTCGCCGGCACCGGCGTCGTCCTCGCCGCCCACGCCGTCGGCGGTAATCAGGTCGAGCCCTTCGAGCTGGGTGACATCGGCAGCCCAGTCCGGATCGGTTGCCTCGGCCGGGCGGGCATCGACCAGCGCATCGCCCCCGGCCACCGAGGCGTCGAGCGCGCCGGCCCCGTGCTCGGTGACGTCGATGGCGAGATTGGCGGGCTCCGCCACCAGCTCCTCGGAGGCGCTCGCCACCAGCCCTTCCAGCGGGGCCACCGGCTGGTCCGAGGCCCGGTCGCCGGTGTCGAGGAAGATCAGGTCGTTGGAGGACCGCCGGGGCCCGGCCGGGCCCGGCCTCTCGTCGGCGATGGCATGCAGGCGCTCCCGGGTCCGCCGGGCGCCGGTCGCATCGCCCCGGGCCTCCAGCTCGGAGGCCAGCTTCTCCAGCTGCTCCTTGGCCTCTTCGGTGCGGGACGAGGCGCGCAGCAACTCCACCAGCATCAGGCGGATTTCGGGGTTGGAATGAAACTGATCGGCGAAGAGCTTGACCGCGGTGAAGGCCTCCTCGAGCTGCCCCACCCCGTTCATCCGGTCGAGATACTCGATCAGGTTCTTCTTGGCCTCGCCCACGAAATTCTTCCGGGCGTGGAGCTGGGCCAGCCGGAGATAGGTGGCGGTGCGGCTGGGGTTGACCCGGAGGATCTTGCCGCAGAGCGCGATGGCGTTGTTGAAGAATCCCTGGTCGGCATACAGCTCGGCCGCCTGCTCATAGGCCCGGAGGGCGGCGAGCGAATCGCCCGCCTTCAATTCGAGGTCGCCGACCCGGTTGTAGAGGGCGGGATCCTGGGTCCCCTCGCCGCCGGCGTCTTCGGCTTCCCGGATGGCTTTGAGATAGACGTCGATCGCTCGGCGCCACTCTTCGCGCTGCTCGAATTTCCGAGCCGCTTCCTTGAGCTTGTCCAGATTCATGCGGCTCGCGGGAGAAGGACGCTTCGACGCTGAAACGACTTGCAGCGGTGTAAGATAACGCTGCGAGTTGCGAAGAGCGAAGAGGGTGTGGCGGTTCCGCTTCGCTCTTCGCTACTCGCCACTCGCTGACAGGGGATCCAGCTCACCATCCCGCACAGCCCGGGCCAGCCGTTCCAGGTCGGGCGCGGGCGGGCGATCCTCTCCCAGCGGCGCCACCGGATCGGGCATTTCCCGGATTCGCCGGTACAGGCGCTCGACCCCGCTCCCGGCACGGAGAGGCCGGAGAAACTCGAGCCCCTGGGCCGCGCAGAGGAACTCCGCCCCGATCACCGATTCCGCATTGGCCAGAATTCGCCGGGCTTTGGAGGCTGCGGCCATGCCCATCGGCACGAAGTCCTCCTGGTTGGCATCCGTGGGAATCGAGCCGATGCTCGCAGGGTACGCGAGGGTCCGCGATTCCGCGACCAGCGAAGCTGCAGTGATCTGCACCATCATGTGGCCGGAGGACAGCCCGGGATCGCGGGTGAGAAACGCGGGCAGACCCTGGGAAAGATCGGGGTTCACCAGCCGCTCGATCCGCCGCTCGGAGAGGGCCTGGAGGGTGGTGAGGGCGATCGCCAGGAAGTCGAGCGCCTGGGCCACCGGCTGTCCGTGGAAGTTGCCGCCGGAGAGGACTTCGCCCTCGCCCAGCACCAGCGGATTGTCGGTGGACGCGTTGAGCTCGACTTCCACCACGCCCCGGGCAAAGCCGATCGCCTCGGAGACCGCGCCCAGCACCTGCGGGGTGCAGCGCAGGCTGTAGGCATCCTGCACCCGGGGGTCATCCTCCCGATGCGACTCGCGAATCTCGCTGGCCTCGAGCAGGCTCCGCATCAGCCCGGCGGCACGCTGCTGGCCCCGGTGGGGCCGATGCTCGTGGATTCGGGCATCCAGCGGCGTGGGGGTGCCCCGCAGGGCTTCCAGGCTCATCGCCGCGGCGCCCACCGCGGAGCGCCAGAGCACTTCCGCCTGGTACACCAGGAGCGCCAGCAGCGCGGTCTGAGCCTGGGTGCCGTTGATGAAGGAGAGCCCTTCCTTGGGCGCGAAGCGGAAGGGGACGAGTCCCGCCCGTCCCAGGGCGGCCGCCGTTTCTTCCCGCTGTCCGTCCGCTGTTCGAACCTGGCCCTCGCCCATCAGCACCAGGGCCAGATGCGCCAGCGGCGCCAGATCTCCGCTCGCCCCGACACTGCCCTGTTCCGGCACCCAGGGAAGCACGCCGGAATTGAGCAGCGCCACCAGGGCCTCGGCGAGCGCGGGGCGCACCCCGCTGGTCGGGCGGAGCAGCACGTTGGCGCGCAGCAGCATCATCGCCCGCACCACCTCGGGCGGAAGCGCCGGGCCGGTGCCCGCGGCGTGACTGCGGATCAGGTTGACCTGGAGCCGGTCCAGCTGCTCCGGCGCGATCCGGACATTGGCGAGCTTGCCGAAGCCGGTGTTGATCCCGTACATGGTCTCACCCCGCGCAACCGCGCGGTCGATGATGGCCCGGCTCCGGGCCATCGCCGCGAGCGCCCCCGGCGATGCCGCAACCGGCGAGGGCCGGCGCGCCTGCTCCACGACCGCCTCGACCGTGAGCGACTTGCCATCGAGTATCAGGGCCATCGGCTCCTCGGTGATTGCACTTTGCGTCGTTGCGCCTTTGCGCCTTTGCGCCGCGTCTTTGCGTCTTTGCGTCTTTGCGTCTTTGCGTCTTTGCGTCTCTCTACGGCTGAATCGTCGTCTGGTTGTAATCAAACTTGAGGTCGGGCAGGTCGCTCAGGAAGACCGAGAAGTAGAAGGCGAAGTTCCCGTTGGGCGTCTTCTGGAAGTTGAACGCCGCCCGCCATTCGTGGAGGTCACGGGTCAGCTGAATCTGCTGGGATTCGAACTGACCCAGGGTGGCGTTGTACTGGGTGGACCAGCTCACCCCCCAGAACCGGGTCGGCGAGAAGCTGGTGCTGAGGCCGATGCTGCTCTGATTCACCGAGGGCAGCGGCCTGCCGTCGGGACCGGTGGTGGGACGCGACCGGCTGAGGTTGACGTTGACGTTGGCCTGGAACGGCCGGCCGCCCCGGCCCAGGCTCTGGGCCGGCTGGAGCAGGGTATTGCGGCGGAAATCGCCCGGCAGGGCCACGCCGCCGACCGGGGGAACCGGCGCGGCACTCGTGCCGCCCGGGGTGGACGGGTTCCGCCGCACCAGGCCGAGCAGCGCGCCAAGAGAGCGGAAGGTGTTGCCGGTCAGCCCGAAGGTGGCCGCCACGCTCTCCAGGAACGGGTCGAACTTGCTGCCCTGGAACCCGACCGGCCCGTCCCAGAGCGAATGCGCTACGCTGAGGCTGAAGCCCGGGACCAGATCGCTGGCGAAGGTATTGGAGAGCTGCGAGGTGGTCCACCCGGTACGGCCCGGAAGCTTGGCCTGCTCCAGGTCGTATCCGATGCTGCTGGTACTGATGCTCAGGAGGCGGATCTTCCGGGAGCTGGTGCCGGCGGTGTCCCCCGGCGCCGGCCTGGTCTTGCCTTCGAAGTTCTGGCTCAGGGTGAGCGAGAGCCCCTGGGTCGGCGGGGTGCGCAGCAGCGGGGTCTGGCCCGGCAGGGTGACTGCCCGGGCGAATTCCTCGGGCACCGACCCGGCGGGGGAGTAGTTGTAGCTGAGCCCGGGCGAGATGCTGTGCCGGATCTGGGCCAGGCCGGCGAACCCCGGGAAGAAGCCGTAGAAGGTGGGCGCCATCGAGAGCCCCAGCGAGAAGCGCTTCCCCTGGGTGACGAAGCTCCCCCCGGTCGCGGCATTGCGAACCGCGAAGGGAAACCGCCCGTCCATGTTCGCCACCCCGATGCTGGGCACCAGCTTCCAGGTGGACTGGAAGAAGATCGGCAGATTGAAGCTGGTCCGCCATTCGATCGAGGAGCCGAACCCGCCCTGGCGGAACCGGGTCACCGTCACCGAGTCATCGGGCTCCGGGGTCTCCGTGTTAGGAACCCGGAAGGTGGAAGCGTAGCGGCCCAGGGAATCGCTGTCCTCGACCCGCACCGAGTTCTGCCAGTTGAAGGTCCAGAGCCGGATCGGCGTCTCCAGCGAAAAGACCGAGAGCCGGGTCTTGCCGGTGAGCGGAATCGAATCCACCCCGCCCCGGGTGTCGGGCACGACCAGGCTGCCGAGCGGTGACTTGAAGTTGTTTTGATTGGTGATGCTCAGGTTGGGCGACCAGGTGATGTTGCTGCCGAGGTCGAGCGGCTTGGGGCTCACCGTGAACGAGGGGGCGGTGAGCTGGACGCTCCCGTCGCTGATGCTCTGGTTGCCGCTCCCGCCCAGCGAGATGTTGCCCCAGCCGAACCGCTTGGTGAAGTTGGCCTGACTTCCGATCTGGCCGGTGGAGACCCGGGTATCGATCGCGTTGCGGGAGACGATGGACGGGTTGGTGGCGTACTGGACCGAGAAGTTGAGCGAACTGGTGGCGCTGAAGGTCTGGCTGTGCCGCCAGCCGATCCGGTGCGAGGTGAGCCCCCCCGATTCCTTCTGGGCCGAATAGTCCACCGCCCCGTCCATGAACCGGTTGAGAATCCGGTAGCGGCTGGTGATCCCGTACTGGATGTAGCGGTCGGTGAACCAGTCGAACTGCACCTGGGCGTCGAAATAATCGCTCGGAGCCCAGAAGAATCCGATATTGGTGACCTGCCGGTTGTAGGACCGGGTCGGCCGCACGATGTCGTTGAAGCCGAACTGGGGGATCAGGATCCCGGAGCGCCGGCCCCGCCTGGTGTCCTGAAACAGGAACGGGATCCAGGCGATCGGCACATCGCGGATGTAGAGCACCGCGGGCCGGGCCACCAGCACCGACTGCGACACCCACTTGATCTGCTTGGACGCGAAGTGATAGTGGGGGTTGGGCAGGTCGCAGCTGGTCATCTCCGCGCTGCCGCCATAGAGGCGGCTCTGGCTCGAGTCCACCGCCAGGTTGCCGCGGACGAACCAGTTCCCCTGCCCCTCGTCGAAATTGGTGAGGGCGTCCTGCACCACGCCCCGCTCGGTGCAGGTGTTGAACCGCGCCGAGGCTCCGATCAGCACCTGGCCGCCCTGAAACAGGTGGGGCTCCCCCTCGGCCACCACCGAGCAGTCGCCTTCCCGGTAATGGATCGACGCCGCCTCCAGGATCGAGCCGGACCGGTCGGTCATGGCGTTGCC
>DATFGC010000113.1:0-7859 GCA_035249765.1 Gemmatimonadales bacterium
TGGCGCTGGCGCCGGCAACGATAGCGGCCATCGGGCAGGAGCTACCCGAACTGCCCGGGGCCAAGCGGCGCCGGCTCCGCGCCGGGTACGGGCTGTCCGCCTACGACGCCGGGGTACTGGCCGCCGAGCGCTCCACCGCCGACTATTTCGAGTCGGTTTGTGCCGCCGGAGCGGAGCCCAAGGCGGCGGCCAACTGGATCATGAACGAGACCGGCGGGCATCCTCCCCCCGGCATGCTGGCCGAGCTGATCCGGCTGGTCGGGAACGGCACCCTGAGTCACCAGGCCGCCCGGCGGATCTATCCCGAGCTGGCGGGGGGCGGCTCTCCCCGCGAAGCGGCGGAGCGGCTCGGGGTGTTGCAGGTGCAGGATGCCGATGTGCTGGCGGCCTGGGTGGACGCAGTGATCGCGGGCCATCCGGCCGAAGTGGCCCGCTACCGCGCGGGCGAGCTCAAGCTGATGGCGTTTTTCACCGGACAGGTGATGAAGCAGAGCCGGGGACAGGCCGATCCCCGGAAGGTGCAATCCATGCTGGCTCGACGATTGGAGGACGGGTGACCAGTACCGTGCAGATCACCGGGGTCGCGCGGCTCGCCGCGATCCGGGACGAATTCCCCGCGCTGGCTCGGATCCACCGGGGCCAGCCGGTGGCGTATTTCGATGGTCCGGGCGGCACCCAGGTCCCCCGGGCGGTCGCCGAGGCGGTGACCGACTACCTCTATCACCACAACGCCAACACCCACTGGGCCTACCCGACCAGCAGCGAAACCGACGCGCTGCTCATGGAGGCGCGCTCGGCCGCGGCGGATTTTCTGAACGCCTCGCCGGATGAGGTCGCCTTCGGCCTCAACATGACTACGCTGACCTTCCATCTGGCCCGTGCCCTGGGCCGGGACTGGCAGGCGGGAGACGAAGTGGTCATCACCGAGCTCGATCATCACGGCAACGTGGCGCCCTGGCAGGCTCTGGCCCGGGAACGGGGCATCGTACTCAGGAGCGTCCCGCTCCGGGTGGAGGACGGCACCCTTGACCTTTCGGTGCTGCCCCGGCTGCTCAATGCCCGCACCCGCCTGGTCGCGGTGGGCGCCGCATCCAATGTGCTGGGCAGCATCACCGACGTGGCCGCGGTGTGCGCCATCGCGAGGCAGGCGGGGGCGCTCTCCTTCGTGGACGCGGTGCACGCCGCCGCCCACGTCCTGATGGACGTCCGCGCCATCGGCTGCGACTTCCTGGCCTGCTCGGCCTACAAGTTCTACGGCCCCCACGTCGGCCTGCTCTTCGGGAGAAAAGACCGGATCGAGCGGCTCGATCTTCCCAGGGTGCTCCCCGCACCGGATACCGCGCCGGAGCGGCTGGAGACCGGCACCCAGAATCACGAGGGGATCGTCGGTGCGATGGCGGCGGTGGATTTTCTGGCCGGGCTGGGCAGCGGCGAAAGCCGCCGGGCCCGGCTGGCTTCGGCGTATGGGGAGCTGCACCAGCGGGGCGCCGCGCTGCTGGCCCGGCTCTGGGAAGGACTCGCCGGGGAGCGCCGAGTCCGGCTCTACGGGCCGCCGCCCGGCCTCCCGCGCACCCCGACGCTCTCTTTCACCGTGACGGGAGTGTCCGCGGAAACGGTGGCCCGCCGGCTGGCGGAGCGGGGCGTGTTCGTGAGCCACGGGGATTTCTACGCGGTAACGGTCTTGGAGCGGCTCGGCGTGCTGGAGGAAGGCCTGGTCCGGGCCGGCTGCGCCTGTTACACCTCCCCGGAGGAGGTCGAGCGGCTGCTTGCCGGAGTGCGCGGGCTACTCGTCCGCTAGCGCAATCATCGGCTCGGCGGGGAGCGCCGGCTCCCGGAGCCAGGGCCGCTCCACGCTGGAGGCGGCCCAGTGGCCCAGCTCCATGGCGCGGACGTGGAAACTCTCCTCGGCGACTTCCAGCAGGCGGCTCGGGGACCCGAGCGAGCCGTGCTCCAGCTCGCGGCGGCGGAGCCGCTTGGCGGCCCGGAGCGCCTGGGCGCCGTTGGGATCCAGCTCCCGCACCTGGGCGGACGTTCCGCCGGATTCCGCCGAGGCAAGCATGTCCACCGTCACATCGTAGGCTATTCCCAGATGCCGCTCGACGTCCCGGTTGGTCAGGAGCCAGCGGCTCCGGTCCGCCGCCGCCTGCATCGCCCGGTGCCAGCTCTTGGTATGGGTCAGGTGCACCATTCCCCGGAAGATCCTGCGGTTGGTCCGGACACTGAACAGGGTGGGAGAGATGATCTGTTCAAGGTGCAGGTCGGCCTCCGACTGGTCCCGCTGGATGATCTCCCGGGCCCGGCGGGCGTAGTGTCCGCCGAGGTGGGTGTCGATCCGGGACTCCCAGTAGGTGTGCCCCATGGAGCGGGTGCTGGTGGTGAGCACCAGCTGGCGGGGAACGAAATAGTTGTGCGCGATGGTATCGGCGGCCAGGTGGGACAGGTAACCCAGGCCAAACGCGCGCAGCGACTCGCTGGGGGCCTGATCGAAGGTTTCCTGCCCCACGTTCCAGTAGTGGGAGTGCCGCCCGGCCGGGACGTATTTCTTGGCGATCGAGGTGTCGGGGGCGATGGTGCCGTAGAGAAAATCGTAGGGGAAGGCCTGGAGCAGGTTCGCAATCGCCGGGGGCAGCAGGTGCAGGTTCGCCAGGATGGTCTCGCCCAGGAAGATGTGGGTCCCCGGTGTCCAGGCGAACGCGGCGATCGGGTCACAGATGGCCCAGAGCGCGATGATCAGCAGCGCGGCGAGGACCCGTCCTGGTGTCATCGGCGCCCGCGAACCAGCCAGCGCCGGATCCGGGAGACCATGCCGGCGCCATTGCGTACCGCGCGAACCCGGGCGGCCACGTCGAGTGCCGTGTCCTCCACTTCCTCGTGCACCACCTCGTACAGGGCATCCAGGTCGGCCAACCGGGATTTCACCTGGTAGACCCCGCGCTCCAGGTCCCGCCGGACCGCGCGGCTGGTGGCAAGGTACTCCTGCACCTCCTGCTTGATGTCTCCGGAGAGATCGGCGCCGGCGTCGCTGATCCGGCGAACGGCCGAGATGGCGGGGGCGACTTCTTCCCGGAGCTCGCGCACTTCACGGATCGCGGTGCGGGCCAGGAGCGCCACCGCCACGCCGATCGCCGCGAAGGCGAGGGCGATCACCACCAGCGAGATGGCCACCGTCGGTCCGACCCAGGCCGGCATCGTGGTTTCCATGGCTCAAACATATCCAATCCGCTTGACGCGCGCCCGCGCGCCGGGCGAGGTTTGCGCATGCCACTTCGCTTCCAGGTTCAGGGCGGCCGGCCGCTCTCCGGCACGGTGCGCCCCGCGGGCAACAAGAACGCCGCCCTGCCGATTCTCGCCTCGACCCTGCTGGCCGACGGCCCGGTCCACCTCTCCAATGTGCCGCGGATCCGGGATGTCGAATCCATGGCGGCGCTGCTCGCGGACCTCGGTGCCGCGGTGCAGTGGACCGGGCCCAACGCGCTGACCATCGACACCCGCGGCGCGCTGAGCAAGCCGCTCGATCCGGCGCTTTGCGCCCGGATCCGGGCCTCGATCCTGTTCGCCGCGCCGCTGGTCGCGCGGTTCGGCAAGGTGGTCCTCCCTCCACCCGGGGGTGACGTCATCGGCCGCCGGAGGGTGGACACCCACTTCCTGGTGCTCGAGGCGCTGGGCGCCCGGATTCTGGTGGGGGACCGCTATGAGATCGAGGCCCGGCAGCTGACCGGCGCGGACATCTTTCTGGACGAGCCCAGCGTCACCGGTACCGAGAACGCGCTCATGGCCGCGGTGTCGGCCCGGGGCCGGACCGTGCTCCGCAACGCCGCCGCCGAACCCCACGTGCAGGACCTGGCCCGGTGCCTGGTGGCGATGGGGGCCCGGATCGAAGGGATCGGGACCACTCAGTACGTGATCGAGGGAGGGCATCCACTCCACGGCACCAGCCACGAGATCGGTCCCGACCACATCGAAATCGCCAGCTTCATCGGGCTCGCCGCCGTCACCAACAGCGCGCTGAGCATCGACCCGGTGCGCCCCGACGAGCTGCGCAGCATCCTGTTCGGCTTCGACCGGCTGGGCATCCGGCCGCGGGTGGCAGGCAACACCCTGATCGTGGACCGCGACCAGGAGCGCCGGATCCGGCCTGACCATGGCGGCCACATCCCCAAGCTCGAGGACGGTCCCTGGCCGGCGTTTCCGGCCGACGTGATGTCCATCGCCATCGTCACCGCGACCCAGTGCGCCGGGCTGCTGCTGATCTTCGAGAAGATGTTCGAGTCCCGGCTCTTCTTCGTCGACAAGCTGATCGGCATGGGAGCCCGGATCGTACTCTGCGATCCTCACCGGGCGGTGATCGCCGGGCCCGCCCAGCTCCGGGGCGGGACGGTCGACTCTCCCGATATCCGGGCGGGGATGGCAATGCTGCTGGCGGCGCTCGCCGCCGAGGGCCGGAGCGTAATCCACAACATCAGCCAGATCGAGCGCGGCTACGAGCACATCCACGAGCGGCTCAACGCCCTGGGGGCCTCGATCGAGCGGCTCGAGGGGTGATCGAAACCCCGCTGGGGGGTGCGGTCCCCCGGTACGAGCTGGCCCGCTGGCGGGAGGAATTCGGCATTCTGGCCGGGATCACCGTCCGGGGTGATCCGGTCCGACCCTTCGACCTGGGCCTCGGCGGAACGGCGCCGGTCGGCGAGGTGCTGGACCGCTGGAGCGCGCTGCGGCTCGCTGTGCCGGGGTTTCGGGGGATCGTCGTCTCCCGTCAGGTCCACGGCACGGCGGTGCTGTGGCACACCGACGTCAGAGGCATCACGGTCCATCAGGGCGCCGACGGACACGCCACCAGCACCACCGGGATCCTCCTTGCCGTAACCGTCGCCGATTGTATTCCGGTGTACCTCGCCGACCCGGTGCGCCGCTTCGTCGCCCTGATCCACGCCGGCTGGCGGGGCGTCGCGGGAGGGATTCTCAGCGCCGGACTGGCCGCGATGAGGGTTCGTGGAAGTATTGTGGACAACGTGTTAGTTCATTGTGGAGTAGGGATTTGCGGCCAGTGCTATGAAGTTGGTCCTGAAGTGTTTGAGGGGTGCGGACTTGCCCCACCGCCTGGGGGCCGAGGACCGCTGGACCTGAGGGCGGTGCTGCTCGAGCAGGCTCGGGCGCTGGGCGTGGAAAACGTTTCCACATCGCCCTACTGTTCCAAGCACGATGATGGGTTCTTCTCCCATCGCGGGGGGGCGGAAGCGAGGATGGCGGGGTATCTGGGGATGGTGGCGTGACGCGGCGGAAAAGACGCAAAGACGCAAAGTCACGGCGGAACGGCGCAAGGACGCAAAGGCGCAAAGTCACTACCTTTCCCACTGACCACTGACCACTGACCACTATTGCTAGTTGCCGGCCTCGAGGTGAACAATGACCCGACTTCGCGTGATTCCCGCGCTCCTGCTCGCCGCCTGCAGCCTCGATTCGGGGAACCCCTCCGACGGCTCGGCCCCTCAGGTGGTGATCGACTCCCCGCTGAACGGCGCGGTAGTGGCCAACCAGGTCCCGATCCAGGTGAGTGCGGTGGACGATTTCGGGGTGGACAAGGTGGAGATCGTGATCGACAACAATCCCGCGATCGTTCTGTTCGATCCTCCCTATGTCACCGTCTGGAATACGGCCTCGGTCCCCGACAATTCCACCCATACCATCCTGGCCCGGGCTTACGACGTGGCCCAGAACGTCGGGACCCGGCAGATCACAGTGACGGTGGACAAGGGGGTGCAGTGAGCTAGGCAATGGGCAATGGGCAATAGGCAATCGGCAAGGCGGAACTGCCCATTGCCCACTGCCTATTCCCCAGTGCCTGACCCGTTTGACTCGTCCGCACAGTGGGGCTATGTTTTCCTGGCTGGAGCGGGGGACTGGGAGCGGTCCGCAGGGACTTCGATGTGGGGTGCTCCCCCACATTTTTGTTTTCGGTCAGTCCGTTCGTCCCCCCCAACCGACCCCCACTCCATCCCTGGTTCATCCGGAGGCTCCGGAGCGACCCCGGCACCCAACGTGTAGGGAGTGCAAGGCATGGCTGGATCCGCCGAAATGTTGGCCGCGTTTCGCGAGCTGACGACGACGAAACAACTCGACCGCTCCGATCTGCTGGAGCTTCTCCGCGACGGCATTCATGCCGCCCTGGCGCGGAAGTTCGGCCCCAACGTCCGCTTCGAGCTGGACGTGGACGAATTGCAGGGCAGTGTCCGGGTGATGCGGCTCCGGACCGTCGTCGAAACGGTCGAGGATCCCAGCGCCCAGGTCTCGGTCGACGAAGCGCGCTTCGAGGATCCCGACTTCCAGGTCGGTGACGTCCTCGAGGAGGAGATTCCCTTCACCGAGTTCGGCCGTCTCGCCGTGCAGGCCGCCAAGCAGCGGATCATCCAGCGGGTCCGGGAAGGCGAGCGGACCAAGATCCGGGAGGAATTCGGCGACAAGGTCGGCGAGCTGCTCTCCGGCGAGGTGCAGCAGATCGAACGGGGCAAGCTGGTGCTCATGCTCAACAAGTTCCGGGAGGCGGAAGCGATCATCCCCTACCGGGAGCAGAATCACCGGGAGCACTTTCACCAGGGCGACACCATCCGCGCCGTGCTCAAGCGGCTGGAGGAAACCCCCAAGGGCCCCCGCCTGGTGCTTTCCCGGGGCGACCCCAGTTTCGTGGCGGCGCTCTTCAAGCTCGAGGTCCCCGAGATCGCCCAGAATACCGTGGAGATCCGGGCTATCGCGCGGGAAGTGGGCAGCCGCACCAAGGTCGCCGTCATCTCCAAGGACGACGCCATCGATCCGGTGGGGGCATGCGTCGGGCTCAAGGGCTCCCGGGTCCAGGCGGTGGTGAACGAGCTGGGCGGCGAGCGGATCGACATCGTGCCCTGGTCACCCGACCCGGAGCGGTTTGCCCGGCTGGCGCTGGCGCCCGCCCGGGTGGCCAAGGTCTTCTCCGATCCGGAGAGCAAGACCATTCAGGCGGTGGTGGACGAGGACCAGCTTTCCCTGGCCATCGGCCGGAACGGGCAGAATGTACGGCTGGCTTCCGAGCTGACCGGCTGGAAGATCGATCTCTACTCCAGCCGCGAGTGGCTGGAGCGGGGCGGCGAAGGCCCGCTGTTCACCCTGGCGCCGCTGGAAGAGGAGGAGTCGGCGGTGGCCCAGGTCGCCCTGGCCGAGCTCAAGGGGCTCTCTCCCGAAGTGCTCGGCATTCTGGACACGGCGGGCTACCGCACGCTCAACGACATTCTCGATCTCGAGCGCGAGGATATCGAGAAGGTGCCCGGGATGACACCCGGCGCGGCCAACGAGCTGCTGGCGTTCCTGGCCGACCTGGTCGCCGATGAGCCCGGAGAGAACGCCACAGCCACATGAGCGGCGTCCTGGGGTACCTCGGCCTGGGGATCCGGGCCGGGACAGTGGTGGTCGGCGTGGACGCGGTGCGCCGGGCTCTGCAGGCCCGCGAAGTCCGCTGCATTGTGGTCGCGAAGGACGCCAGCCAGCGGGCCCGGGAAAAGGTGGTGCGGCTGGCCACCGCGCTGGGCATTCCGCAGGTGGGCGGTCCCGGCGCGGCGGAGCTGGGCGCAGGACTGGGGAAGCCCCCGGTGATGGTGGCCGGGGTCAAGGATGCCGCGCTCGCGGACGGAATCGTTCGCGCCGGCTCGGCGGGGCAGGGCTGACGGAGGATTGAGTGGTCAAGACGAAAGTGCAGGATCTCGCGAGCGAACTGGGCGTGGCTTCGGAGCAGCTGATGACGCTGCTCAAGGAAATGCACGTCTTCGCCCGCGGCCCCCAGTCCTCCCTCGAGGACGACCAGGTCGCCGCGCTCCGGGTACGCTGGGAGCGCGAAAAGC
>DATFGC010000114.1:0-8877 GCA_035249765.1 Gemmatimonadales bacterium
GAGGCGGATTCCGCTTCTTGCGCTCGTTGGCCAGCATCCACTGCTGCGGCAGGCTCGCGATGTTCATCACCGTGTAGTACAGGTTGAGGCCGGAGGCGAACTTGAGGAACAGGAAGGTCATCATCGCCGGCATCATGTAGAGCAGCATCTTCATCTGGGGATTGGGCTCCATGCCGAGCTGGCCGATCTTGGTCAGCGCGTACATGGAGAGCCCCATGACGATGGGGATGATGTAGAGCGGGTCGGGCCGGGACAGGTCGGGAAGCCACAGGAACGAGGCGCCCCGGAGCTCGATGGTGTTCTGAAAGACGAAGAACAACGCGAGCAGAATCGGCCAGGGCAGCAGCATCGGCCAGCAGCCCCCGAAGGGGTTGACCTTGTGTTCCTTGTAGAGCTTGAACATCTCCTGCTGGAGCCGCTGCGGGTCGCCCTTGTACTTCTCCTGGAGCTCCTTGATGAGGGGCTGGACCACCTGCATCGCCATGGTGGAGCGCATGGCCTTCTGATTCAGCGGCCAGAGCAGAATGCGGATCAGGATCCCGAACAGCACCAGTCCCATGCCGTAGGCGATCCCCATGCGGTCGTGCATCCAGACCAGGAGGGAGCGGGCCCCCAGCGCGACCGGACGGATGATGGTCCGGAACCCCGGCCACCCATAGGGATTCACGTCGTCGAAGTCGTGCCCGATGGCCCGGAGCCGGGGATACTCCATGGGGCCGGCGTAGAGCTGATAGGAAAAGGCCCCCCCGCCCTTGACCGGAACTCCCAGCTGGACCGCGGCACCGGTGGTCGAGCGGCCGGTGGTTTCGGACACCGAGGCGTTGGCACCGCTGATTCCGCCGTTCCGGCCGTCGGGACCGGGGTCCAGCGCCAGCAGCGCGGTCACGAAATACTTGGATTTGATGGCGACCCATTCGAAGGGCCCGTTGAACGCCATCGGCTCGGCCGGCTTGAGCTTGGTCAGCCGGGTGAGGGAGGCCTTGTCGCCTTTGACCACCACCCCGCTCTCGTGCACGTGCTCGGAGCTGTCCGATTCGGTGTTGCGGAGCCCGGGACCCATTCCGACCAGCACGGTTCCCCCGTCGGGACCCAGGCCCGACACCTGGCCGGCGACATCGACCAGATAATCATCGGGCCGGAAGGTATAGGTGAGCCGGACTGCCAGGCCGCCGCGTTCCGCTGTGAGGGTGAGCGCGGTATTGGCCGAGACCGTGAGATCGGTGGCTGAAGGGGTGAAATGCCAGTCCTGAAGCGAGAGGGTGTCCCGCCCGCTCAGGAACCCCAGCGTCAGCAGGTCGCTGTCGGGCCGGAGAATCTGGGCCGGCCGCCGGTTTTCCTCGGGCCGCATCGAGGGATAGTCGGTCAGCGTGGCCTCGGTCATCCGTCCGCCCCGGGTGGAGAAGCGGTAGCGGTAGAGCGGAGAGGAGACGGTAACGGAGTCCTCGGTCGCCGGGAGGGAGTCGGCGGGCGGCTGGTTGCTGGACGGCTGGACGGCTGGTGGGCTCGGCGCCCGACTCGAGGTGTCCACCCCTTGCGGGGGCCGCAGTGAATCGACGACTTGACCAGCCGTCGAGCCGTCCAGCCGTCCAGCCGCCGGCCTCACCGGCCTCTTGAAAAACACCGACGGCAGAATAGCGACGGCCATCATCAGCAGGATGGCGGTGATAACGCGACGATCCATAAGGGAAGAGGTCTCGAGGGCTACGGTACAGGGTCGAAGCCGCCCGGGTTCCAGGGATGGCAGCGCACGATCCGCCGGGCGCCTAGCCAACCTCCCCGAAGGACGCCATAGCGTCCGATGGCTTCCAGAGTGTACTGGGAACAGCTCGGCGTGAAGCGGCAGCTGGGCGGAAGCGCGGGCGAGATGAAGCGCTGGTACCCGCGGATCACACCCATCATCGCCCGCCGGGGCCAGAGATGAACGGGCAGCACGGCCTCACGCGACCGCCGCGCGCCACGCGAGCAACTGGGCCCGGAGCGCGCCGAATCCCGCCTGGTACGCCTCTCGCCTCGCCCGAATCACCACATCCCACGCCGGCACGGCCTCCATCACTTCTCGGCGCCACAGCTCCCGGAGCCGTCGCCGCAAACGATTGCGGGCCACCGCAGTGGACTGGAACTTCGGTACGATGAGTCCCATCCTGGGGTGGCCCGCCTGATTGTCCGTCCAGATCACATCCACATGCTCGAGCCGGCGGCGCCTGCCCACTTGCTGCACTCGGCGGAGATCCGCGAGGCGAACCAGTCGGCGCGCAACCGGCAACTGCTCGGATGTCGTCAGCTTCCCCCGTGCTTCGAAGGTGCGCGGACCGTCAGGCGCTTGCGGCCCTTCTTGCGCCGGCGCGAGAGTACGTCGCGACCCCAGCGATCGGCCATCCGGGCACGGAATCCGTGCCGGTTGACGCGCTTGCGATTGCGTGGGCGGTAGGTCGGTTGCATGCCAAAGTCCTGTCATCCGATGAGCCCGGCAAATTAGCCGCATCAAGGTGTTTTGGTCAAGGTTGACTTTTCCACAACGGGGCCGTAGCTTCGCCTGCCCCAACAACATCCCCACCGTCTTCCCGACCGAATGATGGCATGCAGCTGACGCTCAAAGAAGCGTGGAACCGGATTCTGGACGACGCCCGACGCGAAGTCCCGGAAAAGGACTTCAAGGCCTGGGTCGAGCCCGCGAAACCGGTTGCGCTCGAGAGCGATCGCCTGGTGCTCGGCGTCCCCGACGAATTCGCGGTGCAGTGGAACGAGGCGAAGAACGCGACGCTCTTTTCGCGTCTCGCCGAGCGCGCGCTGGGGCGTCCGGTCTCGGTGATCTTCCGGGTGGACGAGGACCGGCTGCAGCGTCCCCAGATGGATTTCTTCGTCGCACCGCCGGCGGTGCAGAATCCCGGCACCCCCAATCCGTCGGCCCAGCCGCTCAACGAGCGGTATACGTTCGAAAATTTCGTCATCGGCAAATCGAACGAGCTCGCCGCGGCCGCCGCCCACGCCGTGGCCGAGGCGCCCGGAAAGCTCTACAACCCGCTCTTCATCTACGGCGCCACCGGCCTGGGCAAGACCCACCTGATGCAGGCCATCGGGCACATCGTGTTCCGGCGGAGCCCCTCGATCCGGGTCCTGTATGTCGGCGCGGAACAGTTCATCAACGAGGTCATCGAAAGCATCCACTCCCGCACCATGCCGGAGCTGCGGCGGCGGTATCGCAACGATGTGGACCTGTTCCTGGTGGACGACGTGCACTTCCTGGAGGGCAAGGAGGCCACCCAGGAGGAGTTCTTCCACACCTTCAATACCCTGTACGAGGCCAAGAAACAGATCGTCCTGACTTCGGACCGCCCTCCCAAGGAGATGCCCGGGCTGGAAGCCCGGCTGGTGAGCCGGTTCGAGTGGGGGATGGTGGCGGACGTCGGCCAGCCCGACCTGGAGCACCGGATCGCCATCCTCCGGAAGAAGCAGGAGCAGGACCACCTCGAGACCACCATTCCTGATGAGGTGTTGAGCTTCATCGCCGAGTACGTCCACTCCAATGTGCGGGAGCTGGAAGGCTGCATCATCAAGCTGCTGCTCTACGCCTCGCTCCGGCACCGGGAGATTACCATCGACCTGGCCCGCGAGGCGCTGGCCGACAAGATCCGCCCCGGCCAGGAAGGCGCCAGCGCCCAGCCGAAGCTCAACCCGACGATCGACAAGGTGCAGGACGTGGTGGCCCGGCGCTGGGGCGTTACCCCGGAGGGGCTGCGCTCCAAGGCGAGGATCAAGACGCTCACGGTGCCGCGACAGATCGCGATGTATCTCGCGCGCGAAGTGCTTCAGATGCAGCTGGTGGAGATCGGGCAGGCCTTCGGCGGTCGCGATCACTCGACGGTGATTCACAGTGTGGACAAGGTGCAGAGACAGCTCCAGCGCGATCGCCAGTTCCGGGAACGGGTTGAATCGGCGCGCCAGGAGTTGTACGCACCATAATCGCCTGGACGCATGCCGGGTTGTGGAGGGCCGGGGAAAAGGCGAAGAAACCGGCGCGCCGTCCCCATCACCCACACGATCCCCACGGCGGGTGGAGCATGCATGGGGGAGTGGCCACGGCACTTGGACGCCGCGTCCACATATCCAGACCCTCTACTACGACTACTAGGTATAACTATCTATTGGTAGTCTTTACTTATAGGGCTTTGCGGGGAGCGCTCGGATGAAGTTCACCATCACGCGGGAAAAACTGCACGAAGGTCTCCAGGCGGTCGCGGCGAGCGTCCCCTCGAAGACCACGCTTCCCGTGCTTGCCAATATCCTGGTGGAAGCCTCCAAGGACGGCCTCAAGCTTTCGGGGACCGACCTGGACATTTCGGTCAGCACCACCATTCCGGCCTCGGTGGATCAGGAGGGCGCCACCACGCTCCCCGCCCGCAAGCTGGTGGAGATCGTGAAGGAGCTGCCCAACGCGGCGATCCGGATGACCAGCTCGGGGGAGCAGCGGGCTACCATCGAGTGCGGCAAGTCCAAGTTCAAGCTGCTGGGGCTTTCCCGGGACGAGTTCCCCGCCTTCCCCACGGTCAAGTTTGAAGGCGGCTGGAGGGTCGCGGCCAAGGACCTCCAGAAACTCATCGGTCACGTGGCGTTCGCCGCCAGCACCGAAGAGAGCCGGCCGATCCTCAACGGGGTGCTCTGGGAGCTGCGCTCCGACCGGATGCGCATGGTCGCCACCAACGGACACCGGCTGGCCCGGATGGACGTGCCGACGACCGGCCAGGGTGGCGGCCAGGCCGACCTGATCATTCCGCCCAAGGCGCTGGAGCAGATTCGCCGGCTGTTCGGGGGCGATGAAGAGATCGAGATCGCCAAGAGCGACAACCACCTGGGCTTCCGCTCGACCACCACCCAGGTCTACACCCGGCTGATCGAGGGTCCCTATCCGAATTACGAGCAGGTGATTCCGCGGGAGAACGACAAGAGCCTCACCGCCGACAAGGCGGCCTTGGCCGCGGCGCTCCGGCGAATGAGCATCGTGGCCAGCGACCAGACCCACCGGATCCGGATGGCCTTTACCAATGGGGCCTGCAAGCTGTCGGTGCAGACGCCCGACCTGGGGGAGGCGCAGGAAGAGCTGTCGGTGGCCTACGAGGGAGACTCGCTGGAGATTGGCTTCAACGCCGCCTACATGCTGGAGATCCTCAAGTACATGCCGACCGACGAGGTCCGCATGACCTTCAAGGCCCCCGAGCGCGCGGCCACCTGCGAGCCGGTTGGGTGGGACGATCCGGCGAGCTTCATGACCCTGGTGATGCCGTTGAGGCTGGTTGATTAGGCAATGGGCAATGGGCAATAGGCACTAACGAGCTCCCATTGCCCACTGCCCATTCCCTATTGCCTCGGGATTGTGTCAAAGGGGACCGGGACGATTTCGGGAAGCTCGATCTCCCTTGGAACGGAAATCTTCTCTCCCCGGATCCGGCGGGCGATCATCGCCTGCCGCCAGCGCATTCTCCCGGGCCGGTAGCCGGGGTTCGAGCTGAGCGGGAACGGCAGGGTTCCCGCGAGCGCCGCCGCTTCATCCACCGACAGCCGGCCCGCCGAGCGGTTGAAATACTTCCGGCTTCCCGCTTCAACCCCCCAGATCTCCGGACCCAGCTCCACCACGTTCAGGTACAGCTCCAGGATCCGGTCCTTGCTCAGCCAGTACTCCAGCCGCCAGGCGGTGACTGCTTCCTTCAGCTTGCGAAAGGGATTGCGGGAGGGAGAGAGATAGAGATTCTTGGCCAGCTGCTGGGTGATGGTACTCGCCCCTCGCATCGAGCCCCGCCGGTTCCACAGTCGCCGGAGCGCCCGTCCCAGCTCGGCGCGATTCCTGGGGTTGGACCAGGAGAAGTCGTCAGGCCGGTAGCCGAGGGCGTGACGAAACTCCACGTAGTCGATACCGGCGTGCTCGTAGAACCGGTGATCCTCCCCGATCAGCGCCGCCGAGCGCATGACCGGGGCGATCGCCCCCAGCGGAATGGGGTGGTACTGCCGGGCCGGGGCCGGCGTTCTCCGCTCACCCCGGTCGGCGGCGTCCTCCGCCTGCGCCTTCCGCATCGCCATGAAGGAGGTTTCGCGGGGCCAGAACCACCGATACCAGGCCGGGGGAGGCCACACCAGCCAGAGCCAGACAAAAAAGAGCACGGGAAGCAGCAGGAGTCCGCGACCGATCCGCCGGCCCCAGCCGGTGCGATGCGAAGCAGAGTCCGCCGGATCAGGCGGGGGGAAGGCCACGCAGTCGCGCGATCACGGTGGAGCGCCACCGCACCGGGATCGGATCGGGAGAATCGGGCACGGTGACGCGAAGGTCGAGCGAGTCCTGGGCCTGCACCATGGTGATCCACCCCTCGGCCGCCAGATCGTAGAGAACCCGTCGCACTCCCGATCCAACCAGCCCCATCTCCCGTCCGCCCTGGTTCGCCTTCCCGGTACGGGTCAGGGATTCCACCACCTCGATCCGGACGCTCTTCGGGGCGGCGCCGGCCATCGCCCGGCTGGTGCGGGCCGCGGTCTCCATCGATTCGAAGGCATCCAACCGTATAGGATAGGCGGTCGAATCATCCCAGGCTTCGCCAACGCGGACCCCATTTCGTGGTAGTTGCGGATACAACAGCGCAACGGCGGCGCCAATCTGCCCGACCAGAATCGTGCTCTTGTTGCTGCGGTATGCCTCTGTCGGCCCCGATGCCGAGGCGCGCGATTCCCAGCGGGCGCCGCGGGTGCTGTCGATGGCCGACTGGGCCAGCCGGGGCCCCAGCACCCCTGCCATGGAGTCGAGGGTGACCTGGAGCCGGGATCCGTCCTGGCGGACGGTCACCATGGCCCTGCGCCCGGTGATCTGCGGGGTGGAGCCGGTCCCCAGAAAGAACAGGGAGTCGTAGCGGCTGATCTCATAGCGGAGCGGGCTTCTGATCCGGTACTGGATCCGCGCCGAAGAAGGCTCGGCTACCGAAGGGACCGGAGCGCCCGGCCGGGGAGAGGGCGGCGGCGCCGTCCGCTGAGCTCCGCCGCAGCCGATTGCGGCCAGGGCACCGAGGACGGCGAGGCGGTTCATGGCAGGACGGTTACCACGATGGTTTGTACCGTCTTGACCGGAATCAGCGTGGGCGCCATGGCCAGCTTGACCCTCTGATCGTGGTTGCTGTTGTAGTTCGCTCCCCAGAACCGGCCGTCAGGACCCACGAACACCGTTCCCGTCGTGGTGGTGGTGCCTTCCACCTCCAGGGTGCCGGTCTGGGGACTCTGCATCGTCCCGGTGACGGTGGAGCTGGACTTGGTATCGACCTTGCCGGTCGGGACACCGGCCCTGGTCTCCGTCCCTGCCGCGGTGTAGGTGGTGACGACGACGTTGGTCAGGCTGTTCCCGCCGCTTTCATCCAGCACGGTCGTGGTGTCCATCCAGGTGTCGCCAGGCTTCGCGCCGGCTTTCACCCTGGGGAAGAAACTGTGCAGCATGACCTTGATCTGTCCCAGCAGGGTGCTGGAATTGTTCGCGCTCAGATCGCTGACCCGGTTGGCGGCATTCACGAAGCCGCGAACCTCTCCGCCCCGGGCAGAATCCAGCGATTCCCTGCTCACCTCGGCGGTGCCGTCGAACGTCAGGGAATCAACCTTCAGGTAAAGTGCCTTTCCGCCCGCACTGTCGTTGAGGCGGAGGAGCATCCAGGCTGACAGGTTCGCCGTCTGGACCTGCACCGGGGCCCCCATCACACTCAAGTCAATGGTCGTCTCACCCTTGATCTCGACTTTATACCGGGTGGTGACCGGGGCCGGCGCAACCGGTCCGCCCGATGGCGGAGGACCGGCGATGGAAAGCAGTGCGAGCGCGCTGAGCAACATGGTGTCCTCTTCTCGATTGGCGGGACTGGGCTGAAAACCCGTCCCTGGATTTCGGAGCCTGGTGCCCCGCCCTTCCTCAAAGCTATCACGATGCCAAACGACGCGGGCAAGTGAAAACCCCCGGCGTGGTCTGGGACGCCGGGGGCACGGGACGAACCGTAAGCCGAGTTCTGTTTCCGCGCTCGCGCGCGGAGATGGTCATCTGTCTGGGATGGCCGTCGCCGGCCACCTCGAGCAGCCTACCCGCGGCTCACCGTTGCCGGTGTGGTCGGTGTGGGTCACACCTCGCCGCCTATTTGGCCTTGCTCCGACTGGGGGTTGCAGCGCCGCTCACTGTTACCAGGAGCGCGGTGGGCTCTTACCCCACCTTTTCACCCTTACCCTTCGGTCGCTTGCGCTTCCTCAGGGCGGTTTGCTTTCTGTTGCCCTGTCCGTCGCCTCTCGGCGCCCAGGCGTTACCTGGCAGTCTACCCGGTGGAGCTCGGACTTTCCTCGGAAAGGCTCACGCCTCCCCGCGACCAACCCGTTCGTCCCGTGCTGCAATATAAGCGGCTTTGAATAGGCACTGGGCAATGGGGAAGTGGGCAATGGTGAGAATCTCCACTGCCCATTGCCTACTGCCCATTGCCTCAGCTTCGACCTTCCACCGCGCCCCGAAGCCTCGCCAACCCCGCCTGGGCCTGCTGCACGAAGGTGAGCAGCGGCTCGTCGGCGCCCTGCCAGGCGGCCACCACCTGCCTGAACTCGCGGGTCGCGCGAGGGGCGTCACCCAGGCGTTCATAGGCGAGGCCGCGGAGGAGATGCACCCGGCCCAGCAGGCCCCAGCGCGAATCGAACCCGCGCCGGTACAGCTTCGACTCGTCGAACGAGGCCAGCAGGGAAATCGCGCCCCGGTAGTCACCCAGCTGGAACCGGGCCTCGGCCTCGAGCGGCCGGGAGTCGTTCCAGGCAAAGCCCAGATAGACCTCTCCCTTGGGGATGGCCTTGCGCCGGGCCGAATCGGCCAGGGCACGGCGAGCCCCGGCGCTGTCC
>DATFGC010000115.1:0-2678 GCA_035249765.1 Gemmatimonadales bacterium
GGCGGGCGCCGCCGCGGTCCGGCGGATCGAGGCCGTGTACGAAGCGCCCTACCTCGCCCACGCCACGATGGAGCCGATGAATTGCACCGCGGACGTCCGTGCCGACCGGTGCGAGATCTGGGCGCCGACCCAGAATCCTCAGAGTACCCAGACCACCGCCGCGCGGATCACCGGTCTCCCCGTTGACGCGGTCACCGTCCACGTGACCCTGATGGGCTGCGGGTGGGGCCGCAGAAGCCGGACCGACTTCGTGGAGGATGCGGTGGAAGCCTCGAAAGCGGCCGGCGCGCCGGTCCAGATGCTCTGGACCCGCGAGGAGGACATGCAGCACGACTTCTACCGGCCCGCGGTGCACCACCGGCTCTCGGGAGCGGTCGACCCGGCCGGACGGCTCACCGCGCTGCACGCACGAGTCGTGGCCCAGCCCTTTGCAAGCCGGAGCGGGGTGGATGGCCCCGCGGTGGCCGGCCTGACCGGACACGAGTATGCCATTCCGCACCTGCTGGTGGAGTACTGCCGGCCCGACCTGCCGGTCCCGGTGGGATACTGGCGATCGGTGGGACCGTCCCAGAACACCTTCATTCTCGAGAGCTTCGTGGATGAGCTCGCTCACCTGGCCAAGCGGGATCCGGTCGAGTTCCGCCGTGAGCTCCTCGCCGGAGCCCCGCGCCTGCTCCAGGTGCTGAACCTCGCCGCGGAGCGCAGCGGATGGGGGACGCCGGCGCCACCGGGCAGGGCCCGCGGCGTGGCGCTGGTCCACGACAAGGGCGGCCTGGTCGCGCAGGTGGCCGAGGTCTCGCTGGACGGGGAGCGGGTGCGGGTGCACAAGGTCACCTGCGCGGCGGATTGCGGCCGGATCATTCATCCCGGGATCGTGGAGGGACAGGTCGCAGGCTCGATCGTGGCCGGACTGGCCGCCGCGCTGCACGGCGAGATTACCATCACCGGCGGCCGGGTCAGTCAAAGCAACTTCCACGACTACCCGCTGCTCCGGATGCGGGAGATGCCGGTGGTGGAGATCCACCTGGTGCAGAGCGACGAGGAGCCCGGCGGCGTAGGCGAGCCGGCGGTACCGCCGCTGGCCCCTGCAGTAGCCAACGCGATTTTCGCGCTGACCGGCACCCGGATCCGCCGTCTCCCCATCCGGCTTGGCACCGCTGAGGCCGAGACGAGATAAAGGTTACCCGGATAACCCCGCCGCCAGCTTGAGGTCGGCGGTCAGGCGCTGGAGTTCGCGCCGCCGGTCCGCCGAGGTAGGCTGCCGCAGCACCGCGGAAGGGTGAATCGTCACCACCGCGTGAGGCGCGAGCGGCGTCGGCAGATCCTTTCCGCGGTCCACCGTAACCCGCACCCCACGACCCAGCAGGCTCTGGGCCGCAGTCGCGCCCAGACAGACCAGCACCTGGGGCCGCACCGCTTCGAGTTCGCTCTCGATCCAGGCCCGGCAGGCCTCCACCTCGGCGCGGGTCGGCGTCTTATGGAAGCGGCGCCCGCCCCGGGTGATGAACTTGAAGTGCTTTACCACGTTGGTGATGTAGACCTCGAGGGGATCCAGCCCCGCCCCGGCCATCGCCTCGTCGAGCAGCCGGCCGGCCGGCCCTACAAACGGTTTGCCGGCCCGGTCTTCCGCGTCGCCGGGCTGCTCCCCCACCAGCATGAGCCGGGCCGAGCGCCGGCCGGCTCCGAACACCGTCTGGGTCGCGTCCCGATACAACGGACAGCCCCGGCAGCCGGCCGCCGCCTCCCGGAGGGCGGGAAGGGTACGGCGCTCCGGGAGGAAGCGTGCGGCGCCGGGATGCGGTATCGGGCGCGTGGTCATCCTTCGATCTTGTAGATCTCCCGGCGGCCCCATTCGACCAGGTCGTGGTAGCCTTCCATCAGCCGCTCCATTTCCTTCAAATCCTCAGCGCTCTGGCCGGTCCCCTGCATCATCTTCTCGAACTCGTCCACGCTGGAAACCTCCATCTCGGCCACGATGGTCCAGTAGCGCTCGCCGCAGAAGTCGGTCATTACCCGCATCCCGGGCATGCCGGCCTTCCGGCCCAGCTTGTCCATCGCAATGAACTTCTCCACCATGGGCCGTACCTTCCCGGGCTTGCAATGCATGATCTCGCGGACCAGCAGCATCGATGTCCTCCTGTGGGGGTAAGCAGTAAGATGATGGTGTCGAATCAGGACGATGCAGAATCCGGAATTGCCACAAGGAGGGTTCCCCGGTGACCTGGTTTTCGGTCGCGCTGCTGCTGGTCGCCGTTGTCGCGGGCGCGACCGCTTCGATCGTGGGGTTCGGCATCGGGAGCCTCCTGACGCCCCTGCTGGCCGCACGGTTCGGAACCGGCGTCGCGGTGGCGGCCGTCACCCTGCCCCACGCGGCGGCCACCGCATTCCGGTGCTGGCGGCTCCGGGCGAGCGTCGACCGCCAGGTCCTGGTCCGCTTCGGGCTGCTCAGCGCCGCCGGCGCACTGGCCGGCGCGCTGCTCTACACCCGGCTGGGTGGCTCGGCCCTCACCGGCATTCTGGGCGGATTGCTTCTCCTCACCGCCCTGGCCCAGCTCACCGGCTGGTCCGCCCGGTGGCACCCCCGGGGCCCCTTGGTGGCCGGGTTCGGACTGCTCTCGGGATTCTTCGGCGGGATCGCGGGAAATCAGGGCGGGCTTCGCTCGGCGGCGCTGACGGCG
>DATFGC010000116.1:0-3166 GCA_035249765.1 Gemmatimonadales bacterium
AACCGCGAGCATCCCCGGATTGAGGTCCAGGCCGGTCACGCTTCCGGTCGGGCCGACCCGCCCTGCGGCCTCCCGCGCCACCACACCGGTCCCGCAGGCGACATCGAGCACTCGATCGCCGGCTCTCAGCTTGGCCGCCGAGCATACTCGGGGGGCCCACTCCTGAAAGAGGGCCGGTACGAACAGGTTTTCGAACGCCGTGGCGCCATCCACTTGTCGCTGTAACTCTTTCGCGCTCATTGGGCTTTCCTCCCGCCCCCGGAATTCCCTGGCATTATCGTGGTCCTAGAGGAGATCCTCCATCACCGCCGCCCGCAGCAGTCTGGCGTAGCGGGGGTCCACCGCGAGACCGCGGCGGTCGAAGGGCGGCTCGGTGAGCATGCGGCGCAGCCGGACCGGCCGGTGCTGCCAGGCTCGTTCCACCCAGTCCATCGCCCTGGTCCATTCCCCGAGCGCAGCGTAGGTGATCACGATCTGATCCGCCAGCGTCCGGGTGAGATAGTACGGCGAGAAGGGATCGGTCTCCTCCGCCTGTTGCAGCAGCTCATCGAGCTCCCGTCGCAGGTCCTGCTGCATCGCCTCGGCCGCGCCGACCTCGCCGGCTTCGTGCTCCAGCAGCGCGGCCCGTTCCCCCTGCCCCCCGACCCGGAGCCGGGAGATCCGGAATTCCACCGCGAGCGCCAGCTCGCCCAGTCGGACATGTGCGAGCTCCAGCCGTTCCAGCGCCGGCCCATACCCGGGCTGAAGGCTGATGGCCCGCTTGAGCGCGTCGACCGCCTCGGCATTGCGTCCCGCCGCCAGCAGCGCGTCTCCCAGTCCGTTCCAGACGATGGCCAGATCGGGAGCCCGGACGGTGGCCGCCCGCGCAATCCGAATCGCCTCGTCGGTGCGGCCGAGGATCTTGTACACCACGCTCTGAAACCGCAGGCCCTCGGCATCTTCAGGATTCAGGGCAATCGAGCGGTCGATATGGCGGGCGGCGGCGTAACAATCGTCGTCGTGGTACAGGGCGATCTTTCCCAGCGAGTTGTGCACCTCCGCGCAGCGGTCGTCGGCGGCCAGCGCGTCGAGCACCAGCTCGCGGCCCTTGACGAACGCTTCCTCGATGGGAAGAAACCCGGCCCGCCCCATGGTGTAATACCAGTTTGCCATGGCGCACAGGGCCCGCGCGTTGCGGGGATCGAGCTGGAGTGCGCGCTTGAGGTAGACCTCGGCCTGATCGAGGTGGGAGCGGCGTGAGGTCGCGCTCACACTGTGAAAAATCGCCTTGAGTCCCTGGTCCACCAGCCGATCCGCGTCGCTGCTCGGAGCCGGCACCGCCACCGGCCCGGTCACGGGCGCGGCGGCCCGCAGCGCCCGGGCTACCTCGGCCGCCGTCGCATGACGGTCGGCCGGATCCTTGGCCAGCAGGGCCAGGACGATGTTGTTGAGCGGTGGGGAAAGCCCCGGAAGCTGATCCCGCGGCGCGCGGGGAGGCTCGGAGAGGTGCTTGGCCAGCACGCCACTCGGAGTCGACGCGGTGAAGGGCGGCTCGCCGGTCAGCAGCTCGTAGAGCACGCACCCCAGGCTGTAGAGGTCCGACCGCCCGTCGATCCCCGGCTCCGCCATGGCCTGCTCGGGGCTCATGTAGGCCGCGGTGCCCAGCACGGTCCCGGCCCAGGTGAGCCCGGTGTCGCCGTTGGTCCGCTCCCCCACGATGTGCGCGATCCCGAAATCGGCCAGCACCGCCCGCCCGCCCACCGTGAAGATGTTCTCCGGCTTGACGTCGCGGTGGACGATCCCCGCGCCGTGGGCATAGGCCAGCGCTTCCGCCACATCGGCCCCGAAGGCCGCGGCCTCGCCCGCCGGCATCCGCCGCTCCCGCACCAGCCGGGCCCGGAGGTTTTCGCCCGCGACGAACGGCATCACGTAATACAGACGGCCGGCCGCTTCGCCGGAATCGAACAGCGCGACGATCCCGGGATGCACCAGCTTCGCCATCAGCGCGATCTCGCGCTGAAACCGCTCGATACCCATCGAATGGGAGAGATCGGGCGACAGCACCTTGATCGCCACGAAGCGGTCGAGGTGCCGGTCATGGGCGCGGTAGACCACCGCCATGCCACCGCGGCCGATTTCCTGTTCGATCCGGAACCGGTCGGGAAGCACGATAGGGTCAGCCACCGCCAAGGTCATCGCGCCGGGGCCGCGGGAATCAGGCGCCGCGGAGGCTGGCATCGGCCGTAGCCGCCGCCGCCCGCCAGATCGACAGCTGTCCCAGGTGAAAGCCGAGGTGTCCGGTCAGGAGGTAGACCACGAAACTCCCGGCGGTGGGGAAGGCTCCCCGCGCGGGTTCGTAGGGGTTGGGCGCGGCCAGGGTTTCCATATCGGCGACGGGAGCGCCGGCGATCAGGTCCCGGTACACGGCCCGGAACGCCGCCACCAGGTCGTCCATCGGCGGATAGGCGCTCACATCCAGGCTGGGTGTCGTCCCCGGGGAAAACAGCGGGCGCCACTCTTTCGGCGCCAGGGGAGGCCGGCCGCAAAGCTTCCGGGCGAAGTCACCGGTGACCACCAGGTGGCCGACCAGCCAGCCCGCGGTCTTGACGCCGGGTGCAGGCTCGAGACCGCGGTGGACGTCGGCCAGACCGAGGAGCCAGCGTTCGTACTGGCTGAGCAGAAAGGCGCCCTGGGTCGCCGCGGCCTGCATGGACATCCCGGCACCGGAAGGAGGAATGGTCATCGTTCCACGAAGCGATAGCTGGCATGGCTGTCGTAATCAATGCCGTGCTTGACCTTGAGCTCCTGAATGTACCGGAGCTGCCTCGCGGTGTGCGGACTGGCCACCCCGTCGCCCAGCGGCTCGTTGGTATGCAGCAGAATCTCTTCCAGACAGCTCGACAGGTTCATGCGCTTGTAGCGGGCCAGATCCTCGAGCAGTGCCGCCAGTCGTTTCTCCAGCCGGACCGGGACATCCACCCGGTCGATCGGCAGCGGCGCTTCCATGTTGTAGATGTAATGCCCGAAGCTGAGCTCGTAGCCGTGCAGGTCGCGGATCCGGTAGTCGCGCAGGCCGTACAGGCGGTCCCCCGGTGGCACCACGACTTCGACGCCGCCGGTGCGATGGAACTCGTGCAGCTCATCGGCGTCGCCGATCACGAAGTACACCGAACACCCCCCGGGATTG
>DATFGC010000117.1:0-4621 GCA_035249765.1 Gemmatimonadales bacterium
GGCGACGCTCTCGGTCGTGCTGCTGATCGGGGCCGGGCTTTTCGTTCGAAGCCTGAGCCACGTCAAGAACTACCGGCTCGGCTACGACGTGGCGCCGGTGCTCTACGCCTCGGCGAACCCGCGCGGCTACCGGCCCAGCGAAGCCGAGCAGCAGGCCATTTCGGAGGCGATGCTGGAGACGGCCAAGCGGATCCCGGGGGTGCAGTACGCTACCCTCACCATCTCGGTGCCGTTCTGGAGCAACGAAGGCAGGGGCCTCTGGGTTCCTGGCGTGGATTCGGTGAACCGGATGGGGAATTTCCTCTTCAACACCGGCTCGCCCGACTATTTCAGGACGATGGGCACCCGGATCCTCAAGGGGCGGGCCTTCGACGAGCGCGACCGCGCCGGCGCCGCGCCGGTGCTGGTGGTCGGCGAGCGGATGGCCGAGGCGCTCTGGCCCGGACAGGACGCATTGAGCAAGTGCGTCCGGATCGGGGCCGACACCGCGCCCTGCTCCCAGGTGATCGGGGTGGCCGAGGAGATGCGGCTCCGGAGCCTGACGGGGGAGCGGGAATACAGCTTCTATATACCGGTGGTGCAGCACACCGCTCCGCCCGATCCCCAGGTCTTTGTCCGGGTGACCGGCGAGCCGGAGCGGGTGATCGAGCCGCTCCGGCGGGAGCTGCAGCGGCTGATGCCGGGCCCGGCGTACGTGAACGTGGTGCCGCTGAGCCAGCTCATCGACCCGAGCCTCAAGGCGTGGAAGTTCGGGACCACCATGTTCGTCGCGTTCGGGGGGCTGGCGCTCCTGCTGGCGGCGATCGGGCTCTACAGCTTGATCGCGTACGACGTGACCCAGCGGACCCGGGAGCTGGGGGTGCGAATCGCGCTGGGCAGCTCGGTGTCGCGGGTGCTCCGGCTCATCGTGTCGAGCGGATTACGGCTGGTCGGCGCGGGGGTGGTGCTGGGGGTCCTGCTGGCGCTCTGGGGCGCCCAATGGATCGAGGGCCTCATGTTTCAGCAGGAGCCTCGCGATCCGCTGATTTACGGCGTCGTGGCGGGGATCCTGTTGCTGGTCGCGGTGGTGGCGGCGGTGGTGCCGGCCCTCCGAGCTACTCGCATCGACCCCAACTCGGCGCTCAGGCTCGATTGATGAAAGCTCTCGGCTATTCATTCCCTTGACATTCGAGGGAATGAATCCTAGTATGCCCTCAACCTTCGAGGGCATGCGATGGCGCGAACCCCGATCGACCTGCTGCAGGGAACTCTCGACGTCCTGATCCTCAAGTCGCTGTCCTGGGGACCCCGGCACGGCCATGCGGTCGCCCGGCTCATTCGCGCCAGCACCGAGGGCGCCTTCGAGGTCCTCGACGGCTCGCTCTATGCCGCGCTGCACCGCATGGAAGAGCGGGGCTGGGTCGAGGCCGAGTGGGGGCTCTCCGACAAGGGCAAGCGCGCCAAGTTCTACCAGCTGACCCCGCTGGGGCGGCAGCAGCTCAAGAACGAGACCGCCAGCTGGCAGCGCTATTCTGTCGCGGTGGCCAAGCTGCTCACCGCCACCGTCCAGCCGTGACCAGAGAGCCGATCTTCCGTCCCGACCTCGACGCCGAGGTGAAGGAGGAGTTCCGCTTTCACCTCGAAGCCGAGATCGAGGAGCTGGTGGCCGGCGGGATGACAGCCGAAGCGGCCCGGGCCGAGGCCCTGCGGCGCTTCGGAGATGTCTCCTACTTCCAGGCACGGTGCCGCCGCTCCGACCAGCGGCGCAGCGCCCGCGAGCGTGCCCGGGAGCTGGTCGACGTGCTCCGCCAGGACATCCATTACACCCTTCGCTCCCTCCGGCGCCAGCCGGCCTTTGCCCTCATCGCGATCGTCACCCTCGGGCTCGGCATCGGGGCCAACACCGCGATCTTCAGCGTGGTGAACGGGGTGCTGCTGAGCCCGCTGCCCTATCGCGAGCCCGAGCGCCTGGTGCTGCTCTGGGAATCCGTAACCGACCTGCCCCAGATCACGGTGTCGTACCCCGATTACCTCGACTGGCGCCGGCGGGCCAAGAGCTTCGAGGACATCGCGCTGTACGACGAGGGCGATTCCTACACCCTGACCGGAGCCGGCGATCCGGAAACCATCCCGGGACACCTGGCGACCGGGAATCTCTTCTCGCTGCTCGGCATCCGGCCGGCCCTGGGGCGGTTGCTCTCGCCCGCCGATGACAGCCCGGGCGCGGCGCCCGCCACCGTGCTGAGTGACGGGTTCTGGCGCCGCCGCTTCGGCGCCGATTCCGGCATCGTCGGCAGGACGCTGCTGTTGAACGGCGCGCCCTACACCGTCGCGGGGGTGCTTCCCCCCGAAATGCGGCTGGGGGGCGGTGATATCTGGCTGCCGGTGGGATTGTTCACCAGCTCGCCCCGCTATGCGCGGTCCGAGCACACCGGCCTGCTGGCCGTCGGCCGGCTCAAGCCCGGGGTGACGCTGGAGCAGATGCGGCTCGACCTGGCCGAAGTGTCCCGCCAGATCGCCGCCGAGCATCCCGCTGAGGCTGCCGGAATCGGGGCCGACGGCATGCCGCTCAGCGACCTGGGCACCAGGCGGATCCGGCCGGTGCTCGTGATGCTCGGCGCCGCGGTAGGACTGGTCCTGCTGCTCGCCTGCGCCAATGTCGCCAACCTGCTGTTGGGCCGGGCGGCGTCCCGGCAGAAAGAGTTTGCGCTGCGAGTCGCGATCGGCGCGGGGCGGGGGAGGCTGCTCCGCCAGCTCCTCACCGAGAGCGTGGTGCTCGCGCTGGTCGGAGGGATGCTGGGCCTGGCGCTGGCCTGGAGCGGGGTCAAGCTGCTGCTGTCGCTCCAGCCCGGCAGCGTGCCCCGGCTGAGCGAGATCCATGTCGACGGAGCGACCCTGCTGTTTGCGCTGGGGATATCGCTGCTCACCGGCCTCCTGTTCGGGGTGTTTCCCGCGATCCATGCCACCAGGAGCGAGCCGCTCGCCGCGCTGCGGGAGAGCGGGCGGGGCGCCACCGGCAGCGTGGCCCGGCTGCGCCTCCGGGCGGGGCTCACCGTAACCGAGGTGGCTCTCGCGCTCATGCTGCTGGTGGGCGCGGGGCTGCTGCTGCGGAGCTTCGTGAAGCTGGCCGGGGTGGAGACTGGTGTCGACCCGGAGGGGATCATCGCGGGAACGGTGCTGCTCCCGGAGCGGAGCTATCCCGATACCGCGCAGCGGCTGGCCTTTTTCGAGGGGCTGCTGTCCCGGGTCAGGGCGCAGCCCGGAATCGGCGCCGCCGCGTTCTCCACCGATCTGCCGACCAGCTCGGGTTGGCAGTTCGGGGTGACCTTCGAAGGACTTCCTCCACCCGCCCCGGGGGCCACGCCGCTGTTCCACGGCGTGGCGGTGAGCCCGGAGTACTTCGCTACCGTGGGACTCCCCCTGCTTGGCGGCCGAGCGCTGCAGCGGTCCGATGGGGCAGGGCAGCCGCCGGTGGTGCTGGTGAGCGAGGCGATGGCCAAGCGGTCCTATGGCCCGGCCGATCCGGTCGGCCGCCGGTTCAAGCTGGGCGGTCCGGAGTCGGACCAGCCGTGGCTCACCATCGTCGGCGTGGTGGGCGAGGTGAAGAACGACGGCCTCAGCGCGCTGGAGCCGCGCGGGACCGTCTACTTTCCGTTCGCCCAGTCGGTGAGCGACCAGGCCTGGCTGATTGTGCGGAGCGACGCGCCGGTGGAGAGCGTGACCGGGATGCTGCGGCGCGAGCTGGGGGCGATGGACCGGAGCCTGCCGCTCTCCGGCGTGACGACACTGGTTCAGCAGATCGAGCAATCGGTGGCGCAGCCGAGGTTCTCGATGCTGATGCTCACGCTCTTTGCCGCGCTGGCGCTGGTGCTGGCCGCGGTCGGGCTCTACGGGGTGATCTCCTACGCCGTCACCCAGCGAGCCCGGGAGATCGGGGTCCGAATGGCGCTGGGCGCGCCGCGCGGCAAGGTGATCGGTACGGTGGTGGGGCGGGCGATGGCACTCACCGCGCTGGGGATCGGTCTCGGCGCGCTGGGATCCCTCGCGGCGGGCAAAGTGCTGTCCGGGCTGCTCTATGGCGTCAAGCCGACCGACCCGCTGGTGTTCGGCGGCGTGGTGGTGCTGCTGGGAGCGGTAGCGCTGGTGGCGGCGGGCATTCCGGCCCTGCGGGCTTCGCGCATCGATCCGGTGACGAGCATGCGGGAGTAGCAGCTATCGGCTATCGGCTATCCGCTATCAGACGAGAATATGAAAATGCTCGCGCCATCATCGATGTTGCTCGTTCTCGGGTCCGTAGCTTGGTGGCAGACCGATTCTCCTCCGGCTGGCTCCACAGTCCAGGGTAGCGGTTCCTGGCAGGTTCCCTGCCCGTTCGATTCGAGCCAGGCACTGCTTCCCGTGACCTGCGGTCGCCTGAAGGTGCCCGAGAACCCTGTGACTCCGGCGGGGGGTCGCGTCGTGGAGATTGCGTTCATGGTGGTCAAGGCACCGAAGAGCACCGACCAGCACGGCCCGATCGTCTTCCTGAACGGCGGACCCGGGCAGAACAGCCTGTACTACGCCGAGCGGCTGGTGACCCATCCCCACATCCATGACGTGGTCGTGGACCGGGACTGGGTCTTTCTCGATCAGCGCGGGACCG
>DATFGC010000118.1:0-6522 GCA_035249765.1 Gemmatimonadales bacterium
ATGTCGGTCCACGCAGCCCAATACGATTCCTGGTGGGGCACCGCGTAGCGCAACGATGACTGGTGACTCGACGTCGTCGCGTCGGTGATGCGACCAGTCGGTATTGATATGCATCTGCCAGCCGCCCTTTCCTCGGCCGCCGGGCTCCATTGATGCGAATTTGGTATGCCGTTTCACGTGAAACCGCAGAGAACTGTTGGCGCCAGACGGCCTGGCTTCTATATTGTGCCCGTTCATTGAAGCCACTACGCCCTGCCCGTATCACCCGCGTTTCAAAACTTAACTCATAAGTAATTGCACCATAAGCACTTAGCTGGTGGCCACCCAACATGGCATACACCGTTGCAATCACAAATCAGAAGGGCGGCGTGGGTAAGACCACGACTGCCGTCAACCTTGCGGCTGCCCTGGCCATCGCTGAGCGCCGGACCCTGCTCGTCGACGGCGACCCCCAGGGAAACACCACCAGCGGGGTTGGGATCGCCAAGGTCGAGCTCCAGGTCTCGCTCTACGATGTCCTGGTCGATGACCATCCGGTCCACGATGTCATCCTTCCGGTGCCCGGCCTACAGTATCTGTCGGTGCTGCCGGCCACCCAGGATCTCGTCGGCGCTGAGCTCCAGTTGGTCGAACGGCCGTTCCGTGAATCCGCGCTGCGCCGCGTGCTCGAGCCTCTCGAGCACGAGTACGATTACATCGTCGTGGATTGTCCGCCCTCTCTCGGGCTCCTCACGCTCAACGTGCTCGCGGCTGTGCAGCAACTCATCATTCCCATTCAGTGTGAGTACTACGGGCTGGAGGGGATCTCGCAGTTGCTGAACACCGTTCGACTGGTGCAGCAGAACATCAATCCTAGTCTTGCCATCGGTGGCGTGCTGCTCACGATGTACGACTCGCGCCTGAACCTCTGCCGCCAGGTCGCCGAGGACGCGACCGAATACTTTGGACCGAAGGTCTTCGGTACGCCGATTCCCCGGAACGTCCGTCTCGCCGAAGCGCCGAGCTTCGGCAAGCCGATCCTCCTTTATGATGTCCAGTCGGTGGGTGCGAAAAGCTACCTTGCCGTCGCGCAGGAGCTGCTGCGTCGCGTCGAAGGCACCGAGGTGACGATCGCGCCGGCGCAGGTTGTGGCCGCCACCGCACACGCGGCCGCCGCGGCGGCCGTGGCTTCGAGTGTGCCGGAAACAGCGGCGGCCGACGTCGCGCCGGCCGAACGGACTGCGGGCGATGAGGGGTCGCCGGCTCCTGCTGCGCTGGAGCAGGGTGCTGTGGCGGCGGAGTTTGCGGATCAGGTATCCGTTTCGCCGGATCACCGGTTCCAGGAGTCGGATGGATCCGCCGCGGGATCGAATCCAGCGGGATCGACTCCAATGGAGGAGGAAACGCGGGCGATGCAGGACCCAGCGGAACCCGAGGAACCGATGGCGGCGTCCGTCGGCCAGGAGGCCGTCACCGAGCTGCGGCCCCCAGAGGCGGTACCGGCTGAAGATGCCAGCCCGCCCCAGAATCAGAATGTTGAGCCCCAACCGACGGGCGAGTCTGAGCGGTTGAATGTCGACCCGTCCCACCAGCCTCCAGCGAACAATGCCGAGCCGGTGAGCGTCGCCGCTCCTCCCAGCGTCACGGATGCAGTGCCGACCGATTCGGCCGACGACGAAGCTCCGGAGCAGTCCCACGAGTCCGAGACGAAGCCCGAGGTGACCACATGACGGAGACCAAGCGTTTGGGGCGGGGACTCGAGGCGCTGATCGGCCCGGTCTCGCGGGAGCAGGCGGAGGCCTCGGGGGCGCTGCGCGAGCTCCCGCTCTCCAGCGTCAAGCCCAATCCGTATCAGCCCCGCACCCGCATCGACCAGACGGAGCTGACCGACCTCGCGAAGTCGATGGAGGCGTCCGGGCTCCTTCAGCCGGTCATTGTTCGCCCTCGCGACGGCGGTTTCGAGCTCATCGCCGGTGAACGGCGGTGGCGGGCGGCCCAGCAGCTCGGCTGGCCCCGGATCCCGGCGGTGGTAAAGGAGGTGGACGACCGTACCTTGCTCACCCTCGCCTTGATCGAGAACCTCCAGCGCGACGACCTGTCTCCCATCGACGAGGCCGCCGGCTACCGTCGCCTCGGAGAAGAGTTCCACCTCGGGCACTCGGAGATCGCCGCGGCGGTCGGCCGGGATCGCTCCACCGTCGCCAATCTCCTGCGTCTCCTCCAACTGCCGCCCGACGTTCAGGTCCTGGTGCACGAAAAACAACTCTCTGCGGGACATGCCCGGGCCCTGTTGGGCCTCCCGGATGCCGGGCGCCAATCCGCACTGGCGGCGGAAGCGGTGGAGCAGGGGTGGTCGGTACGCGAGGTTGAGGCTGCCGTTGCCGGGAAGCGTGCGGTGCACCGCCCGGCGAAGCGTCCCGGTGGTCAGCCGGTGGTCCGACCCGCCACCGCCGACGTGAAACGGGTGGAGGACGCCCTCCGCAGGCGGCTTGGCACCGACGTCCGCGTCACAGCGCGGCGTCGCGGACGCGGCTTCGTCACCATCAGCTACTACTCCAACGACGACCTGTCCCGCCTGCTTGAGCTGATACTCGGCGGACCGTTCGAAGGATGACGAGCAGGGCCCGGGGAGTGACCGTAGTCGTCCAGCGGGACGGGGCGACGCGGTCGCGAACGCTGCGTTTCCCCCTCTGGGCGCTGCGGCTGGGCGCGCTCGGCGGCGCCGCCCTGCTGGCGGCACTGGGGCTACTGGCCGTGCTCTACTTTCCGGTCGTGCGGGCCGCGGCCAGGGTTCCCGGGCTGGAGCGGAAGGTCACCCGGCTGGAGGCCGAGAACGCGATGGTGCGGCAGCTCTCGCTGGCTCTGGACAGCGCGGAGATGCGATACGAGCAGCTTAGGACCATGATCGGGGCGGATATCGTCCGCGATCCCCTCGCCACCACCTCCAAGCTCCCACTCGCTCCGGCACTACGTGCCAGAGTGGGCAGCGAGTCCAAGCCGCCCGGACCGGGCCCTACCGTGCCACGCGAGTGGCCGCTCTTCGAGTCCGGCTACGTGACCCGGGGCCAGGTACAGCTCGGGGCCGTCGGCCGGGATGAGCCTCACCCGGGGTTGGACATCGCGGTCCCGGTTGGCACACAGGTCAGGGCCTCAGGCGGTGCCGGCGTCAACCAGATCGGCGAGGACCCGGAGTACGGTCTGTACGTCCTTCTCGATCATCCGGAAGGGTACCAGACCATGTACGGACACCTTTCGCGCATCATCGTGACAGACGGCCAAAACGTGGAGGCCGGGGAGGTCATCGGCCTCAGCGGGAACAGCGGACGGTCCACCGCACCGCACCTCCACTTCGAGATCCGGCAGGGTGGCACGTCACTGGATCCCAGGACCATGGTCAAACAGGGGGGCTGATGGGGATCTTTTCCAATCCGGCACGGGACGAACAAGGCAACGAGCTCAAGCGACGGCGAACCGATCAGATACCCTTCTCCATCATCGCCAGCGACATGGCGGTGATCGGCGATCTGGAGACCGAAGGGGTGGTGCGGATCGAGGGGCGGGTAAAGGGAAACGTGAAGGTCGGCGCCCAGATCCTGGTGGCTCAGGGCGCGATAATCGAAGGAGACCTGCACACCCAGGAAGCGGTGGTTGCCGGAACGGTGACGGGAGCGATCCACGCCTCCGACCGGGTGGAGCTCCAGGCCACAGCGGTGGTCGCCGGGGACATTCACACCGCCAGAATCGCCATCGTCGAGGGTGCCAAGGTCGCGGGCGAGGTCAAGATGGATGTCTCAAAGGCTCCCGGTGCAGGCTTAGTGACAAAATGATGGCTGATTGATGTCGGCACCCCGATGAGCCCTCGCGCAAGCTGGACCTCGCAATGGCGCCGACTTCGTGCACTGACAGCCATGTGGCCCCATGCTGTCTGTATGATGTCAGCTCTGGGATGTCAGAAGGCGGAGACCCACACCGGCGCCCGGGTCGGGCTCATCACCCCGGGGTCGGTGGCCGACGCGGCGTGGAATTCCGGTGCCTGGGAAGGCCTCCAGATGATCCGGGATTCGCTCGAGCTCGCTATCAGCCATGTGGAGGCCCGAACCCCCTCGGAGCAGGCGGAAGCGCTCCGCACCTACGCCGCCCAGGCGTATGACCTGGTCTTCGCTCACGGGTTCGAGTTCCAGGAGCCGGCGGAGCGGGTATCCGCCGAGTACCCCAACACGATCTTCATCATTACCTCGGGGCGTCGCGCGGTCGGCAACGTGGCGCCCCTGATCTTCCGGCTGGAGGAGGCCAGCTACCTTGCCGGGATGGTGGCAGGGGGGCTGAGCCGAAGCCATATCCTCGGGTTCGTGGGCGGCATCGAGCTCCCCCCGATCGAGGCTGCCTACCAGGGCTGGGTGAACGGTGCCCGGGCCGTCGACCCCGACGTTCAGACCCGCAAGATCTACCTGAACAGCTTCGACGACGCGGCGGCGGGGCGGGAGGCGGCGCTGGCCCTGATCCGGGTCGGCGCGGACATGTTCCACCACAACGCGGACGCCGCCGCCCTCGGCGTCTTTCAGGCAGCCAAGGAGAGCCCCCGGGTCTACGTCTTCGGCTCCAACGACGACCAGGCCCATCTGGCTCCCGACAGGGTGGTTGGCAGTGCGGTCATCGACCTTCCCCGCGCCTTCCTGGCCGTGGCGAGGGAGGTGAAGGAAGGGACCTTCCGGCCCAAGGTGGAGGCCTTCGGCCTGGCGAGCGGGGTGGTCCGCTACGTCCCCAACCCCGCGCTCGAGCCGATGGTCGACCAGACCCTGCGCTCGCGGGTCCAGGCCGCGGCCGACTCCATTGCCGCGGGCACCCTCCTGGCGGCACCCAGGCCCGCTTCCATGCAGGCGATGGCCTGGTGAGCGGCGCCCCGCTGGCCGACATCGTCGCCTACGCCGACGAGTTTCTCCGGATCCGCGAGGTGGCCGATGAGCGCAATGCGGTCAACGGCCTCCAGGTGGAGAACAGCGGCACCGTGTCTGGCATCGTCGCCGCAGTGGACGCCTCGCAGGGCACTATCGCCGGGGTGCCGCACGGATCACTGCTGATCGTTCACCACGGGCTGTTCTGGGACGGAAACGTGCCTGTCACGGGACGCCGATACCGCCGTCTCTCGACCCTGCTCGAGAACGACGTCGCCGTCTACTCCGCCCACATTCCGCTCGACCTCCACCCCGAGGTGGGGAACAACGTGGTGCTGGCCGATCGCCTGGGAATCGAGGTGTCAGGGTGGTTCGGTGACTACAAGGGCAGTCCCATCGGGGTCTGGGGCTTCGCGCCGGCCAGGCTCGGGGGCCGCGAGGTGTTTGTGAGCGAGGTGAACCGCGCACTCGGTACGTTCGCACCGGGAGCGCGGCTGATTCCGGGTGGCCCCGATCGAGTTTCGCGGGTGGGCATCATCACCGGAGGTGCGGGCGGCATGATCGGCGAGGCGCGCAATGCCGGCCTCGACACCTACATCACGGGTGAAGGGCCGCACCACACCTACTTCGACGCGGTGGAGTGGGGTCTCAACGTGATCTACGCCGGCCACTACGCCACCGAGACCCTGGGTGTCCAGGCCCTCGCTTCTCATCTTGGCGACCGCTTCGACCTGGAGTGGGAATTCCACGACCATCCGACCGGGCTCTGATGCCGGCCCTTGAGCTGCGGGGAATCCATCGAAGGTTCGGCTCCGTGCATGCGCTGCGCGGGGCCGATTTCACGTTGCTCCCCGGCGAGGTTCACGCGCTCCTTGGTGAGAACGGCGCCGGCAAGACGACCCTCATGCATATCGCCGGGGGCCTGATCCAGCCGGACGCGGGGGCAGTGATCGTGGCGGGTCTGCCCCGGCCGGGACTCTCGCCCCGCACCGCCCGCAGGCTCGGCATCGGCATGGTGCATCAGCACTTCACCTCGGTGACCGCCTTCACCGTCGCGGAAAACGTGGCGCTGGGGGCGGGTTGGCCGGTTGCCCCGGCTGCGCTTCGGCGCCGGGTCAGGGAGACGGGCGAGCGGGCCGGGCTGCCGCTAGACCCCGATGCCCGGGTCGAGCACCTGAGTGTGGCGCTGCGGCAGAGACTCGAGATCGTGAAGGCCCTCGCCGCGGATGCCAGGATCCTGCTGCTCGATGAGCCGACCGCGGTGCTGGCGCCGGCGGAGGTGGGTGATCTCCTCCGGGTGATCCGCCGATTCACCGCCCGGGGCGGCTCGGCCGTGCTCATCACCCACAAGCTGGACGAGGCGCTCGCCGCGGCCGACCGGGTGACGGTGCTCCGGCGAGGCCAGGTCGTGCTCACCGGCCGGATCGCCGGCACGACGGCGGCGGAGCTTGCCGGGGCGATGATCGGCGAGGGCGTCGGCGACGAGCGGATCGAGACGCCCTCTCCGGGCGCTCGAGAGGCTGCCGGCCCGCCGGTGCGATTGGAGGCGGTAGACGTCGCCCGGGAGGGTGGGCTCGGCATCGCGCTCCGGGGCGCGTCGCTCACGGTCACCGGGGGAGAGATCGTCGGCGTCGCGGCGGTGGAGGGAAAC
>DATFGC010000119.1:0-3246 GCA_035249765.1 Gemmatimonadales bacterium
AGCGCCAGCGCCCCCCCGATGCCCAGGGCGATCCCCACGCCTGCCAGGATCAGTCCCTTGTTGAGCACCAGCCGCAACACACTGGACGATTCGGCCCCCAGCGCCATGCGGATTCCCAGCTCGCGGGTCTGCTGCGCCACGGTATAGGACATCACCCCGTAGATCCCCACCGCGGCCAGGGTCGCCGCCACCGCCGCGAAGAGGCCCAGCAGCAGCGACAGGAACCGCGGCTGCGAGGAGGAGCCCGAGACCCGCTCCTCCATCGCCCGCACGTCGTAGATCGGCTGCTGCGGATCGATCGAGAGCACCAGCCGGCGCACCGCCGGCTCCAGCGCCGCGGGATCGGCCCGGGTGCGGATGGCGAAGCCGAGCTGTCCCTGGGCCTGCTGGGAGAAGGGCCGGTAGAGCTGGGTGTGCTCGTCGTCCTTGGGGCTGTTCTGCATCACGTGCCCCACCACGCCAATCACGTCCCACCATTCGGGGCCGGCCGGTCCCCCGCCCCGTCCCACCCGTTTGCCGATGGGGTCCTGACCCGGCCAGTATTTCTTCGCCAGGACCTCGTCCACGATGGCCACCTTGCGTCCGTCCCGCACATCGGTCTCGTCGAACTCCCGGCCCTTGAGGATCGGGATGCCCATGGTGGAGAAATACCCCGGGGTCACGATCCGGAAATCGCCCCAGGGCCCGTTGGCATTGGGCGCGGGCGTGAAGCCTTCCACCCGGAAGCTGCCGGTCCAGTTGTTGTTGGTCATCGGCAGCGCGACGTTGCCGCCCACCGCCTCGACGCCGGGCAGGGCCGCGATGCCGTGCCGGAGCTGATCGTAGAAGGCCACTCGCTGCTCCGGGGTGCCGTAGCGCGCGTTAGGCAGCGACACCCCCAGGGTAAGCACCCGCTCCGCCTTGAATCCCGGATCGACCGAGATCCAGCGCCGGAAGCTCTTGAGCATGAGCCCGGCGCCGATCAGCAGGACGATCGCCAGCGCCACTTCGGATACCACCAGGGTGGCCCGGAGCCCGGCGCCGCCATGCGAGGTGCGCACTCCATCCTTGAGCATCCCGTGCAGCGCGGGGCGGGCCGCCTGGATCGCCGGCGCCAGGCCGAAGAGCAGTCCGAGCAGGATGGTGATGCCGCCGGTGAACAGCAGCACCCGTCCGTCGAGCGCCACGGTGTCCATGCGGGGGAGGTTGACCGGATTGCTCGCCACCATTCCCTTGACCGCCGCGTAGGCCAGCACCAGGCCCGCGGCCCCGCCCAGCACCGACAGCAGCACGCTCTCGGTCAGGAGCTGGCGGGCCAGCCGTCCCCGGCCGGCGCCCATCGCGGTCCGGATCGCGATCTCCCGCCGCCGTCCGGTGGCCCTCGCCAGGAGGAGGTTGGCGAGGTTGGCGCAGGCGATCAGCAGCACGAACCCGACCGCCCCCATGAGCACGTAGAGGGCGCCCTTGACGTTGCCCACCACCGCTTCGGTGATCGGCCGGGAGTAGAGTCCCCAGTCGGTGTCGCGCCCCGAGGCCTGGTTCTCCCGCACCAGGGCCGCGACCCGCTCCAGATCCTTGTCGGCCGACTCGAGCGGAATACCCGGCTTGAGACGGGCGACCATGCTCATCCATTCGCACCCCCAGCAGCTGGGGTCGACATCCTGCTGGGTGAAGGCGAGCGGCTTCCAGATGGCCACCGGGTCGGTCCCGAACTGAAATCCGTTGGGCACCACGCCCACGACCAGATGATTCTCACCGTTGACGATGATCGGCTTGCCGACGATGGCGCGGTCCCGGCCGAAGTCCCGGGTCCAGAGGCCTTCGCTCAGCACTACGACCTTGTCCTGGCCGGGAACTTCCTGATCGGGAGTGAACCCCCGTCCCAGAATCGGGGTCACCCCCAGCGCGGCGAAGTATTCCGCGGTGGCCCGCTGGCCCACCAGCCGCACCGGCTCGGCGTCCCGAGCGAGATTCGCCTCCCAGCCGGTGAACGCCGCGGTCCGCTCGAACACCCGGTTCTGCCGCTGGTAGAAACGAAAACCGGCGCCCGAGACGCCGGCATCGAGGTTGATGGACTTGTAGCGATGGCCCACCAGCGCGATCCGCTCCGGCTCCCCCAGCGGCAGGGGACGGAGCAGGATTCCGTTGACCACGCTGAAGATCGCGGTGTTGGCCCCGACGCCCAGGGCCACCGTCACCAGCGCGGTGGCCGTGAAACCGGGCGACTTCCGGAAGCTGCGGAGCGCGAACCGGATGTCCTGCCAGAAGGTGGTCATCGAAGCCTCAGCGACTGGTCGTAATCCTGATGTCGCCCGAGAGGGTTTCCACGTCGAGCCTCGCGGAGCCGGAGCCCCAGGTCGCGTTGTGGCGGCGGCGGTTCCGTCCCGGCTGCTGGGTGGTATCGAGGTCTGACGAGAACCGCCCCGAAAAGGTTGCGGCTGACAGGGTCGCGTTGGGCCGCTCGGGCATGCCGACGGTGATGTCGCCGCTGGTCGTGGAGAAGTCGTACGATCCGCCGTCCAGTACCGGTCCCCGGAAGGTGACTCTCCCGCTCACCGTGTGGCCCGTCACCTCGCGGGCTCGGACGTCGAGCAGATCGACGTCGCCGCTCACGGTTTCGAGGCTGATACCCTGCCCCCGGCCTCCCTCCAGCCGCACATCCCCCGATACGCTGGTGAGATCAAGCTCCCCCTCGAGATTGTTGGCGAGCAGATCGCCGCTCACGGTGCCGAGCCGGAGCATCAGGCCGGCGGGCACCCGGACCGTGAAATTGACCTGGGTATCGTTGCGCTCGTTGTTGTTCCAGCTCCCCCGGGTGCTGCAGGGGTTCTTCGAGCCGCGTTCCTTTCCATCCTCGTCGCGCCGATCGTCCCGGCGATGGCCGGGATACCGGACGCAGAGCGCCACCCCGTCGCTCAGCTCGATGGTCTCGATGGTGACGTCCGCGGGGTCGCCATGGCGCCCCTCCTTCTTGGTCGCCGTCACCTGGACGGTGCGCCCTGATCCACCGGTGACGATCACGTCCCCGATGATGTTGTGGAGGTGAAAGCGTCTTCCGGCGGCGAGCTCGCGGCGGAACTCGAAGTCGGTGCGGCTCTGCGCCGAGACGGCGCCCGCCGCCCCCAGCGCCGCGGCGGCGAGAAGGATGGTGCGCATGGCTCAGCTCCCGGTCTGGTCGGTGGTGTCGCGATCGTGCTGGTCGTCGTGCTCCGGCTTGGGCTTCTGGCGCTGGGCCCGCTCCTCGCGAGCCCGGCCCATCTGATTGAG
>DATFGC010000120.1:0-2347 GCA_035249765.1 Gemmatimonadales bacterium
CTGCTGACCTCCGCCCGTCCGCTCGACTATGTCGGAAACCGGCTGCACGCCGGCATCCGATCGCTCCAGAAAGGCCGCCGGGCCATCATTCTGGAAATCGACAATCGGGCGACCGAGATGGGCCGGGATGTGGGGCTGCCCACGGTGGAGCGGACCAACTTCGAGCGGCTGGAGCAGATGATCGTGGAGCCGCTGGCGATCAGGGTCCGGCCGCCGCTCGGGGAGATTGCCCGCTGGAAGAGCCAGTTCGGCTCCCCGGCGGGGACAGTACCGGGAGGCTGAGGCCGCCGGCTACTCCGCCGCCGGCTTCGGCGGCGGCGCGGCGGCCGAGTAGTCTACCCGCTCGGATTCCGGCAGTGGAGTGACCGGCTCCCACACCCGGGCGCCCACCATCGCCTTGGCCAGCTGCACCGGCTGGAAGACGATGCTGGGCCACATGAAGATCTCGTTGGTGCAGAAGCATTCCTTGGCGGAGATCGATTTCCGGATGTCCTTCGCCAGGTGGGAGCGCCAGATCTCCATGAACGTCTGGGTGCGCAGGTTGCCCAGCGGAGGCCGCTGCTCGCACAGCGCGATGTCGCCGTTGGCGTGCACCACCGCGCTCAGCACGCCGGCGCGGCAGGGGACGTACTGGTGTTCCTGCTCGGCCGCCTGGAGCTTGACCCACTGCAGCATCGGCTCGACCATCGCGCCGTAGCGGTTTTCCTCCCGCGGGCGCCAGAGCCTGCGCATATAGGCGTAGAGGTCCTTGTACTCCTGCAGCGCCGGGCCCTTGAGGGTGGGATTCTTCCGGTCGCCCCGGATGATGGCCAGGTTGTGGTGCGACATCTTGGGACAGCGCTCGTAGAGGAACGTGGTGAGCATCCTGATCTCGGCCATGTTCGCTTCGGTCGCGGTCGAGATGGCGTGGATCTGGAGCCGGGGATACTCCTGCTGCAGCTCGGCCAGCGCGTCGTAGGTCTCCATGGCGTGCCGGAACGAGTGCTTGGTCTTCCGGAACTCGTCGTGAAACGCCGGCATGCCGTCGAGCGAGAGCTCGACGCCGAAGAGCTTGAGGCTGGGCTCCTGGAGGACTTCGCGCAGCGCGGTGATGGTCTTCTCGGTGAAGTACCCGTTGGTGGGGACGTAGATTTCCTGGACCCCGTTGCGCCGGATGAACTGCCGGCAGATCGTGGCAAACTCCTTCCGCAGGAACGGCTCGCCCCCCGAGAGGTTGAGGTTCTCGATCCGGCCGAGCTCCTCCGACAGCGCCACGATCTCCTCGAGGGTGAGATCGGTCTTCTGATTGAGCTGCTGCCAGTAGAAGCAGTGCTCGCACTTCATGTTGCAGAGCGAATTGATGAACAGAATCAGGAAGGGGGGACTGGCCACCTCGCCGACCGCCAGATTCTGCCAGTTGATCCTGGCATGCTTGGCGATGCGCGCCGGCAGGGAGCTCCCGGCGCGGCGGGGCGCGTTGCCGCTGGACTTGGCCCCATTGCTGCCTTCGGACATACGTCACTCCCACAGTGCGAGCCGGCCGAACCTTGCGCCTAAGATGGCGGGAAGTTAATGAAAGAGCAAGAAGTATGCCGATGAACCCCCTTCCGCCGTCGGCGCCTGGCGATTACTTCCAGGGCGTGAAGACCTCTCCGGTGTGGGATGCCCCTACCCGCTGGTTCCATTGGATCAACCTGGTCCTGGTCGCCCTGCTCACGGTGTCGGGGTATTTCTTCATGTACCGGGAGTCGTTTCAGATCGACGGACGGGAGGCCAAAATGGCCCTCAAGGCGGCCCACGTCTGGATCGGGTATGCCTTCGCGGTGAACCTGGCGTGGCGGATCATCTGGGCCTTCCGGGGGAACCCGATTGCCCGCTGGCGATCGATCCTGCCGGACCGAAGCTCCCTTCGGTCGATGGGCGCTGAGCTCCGGGACCTGATCGCCCGCCGTCCGGTGTCGCACCTGGTCCGCAGTCCGATCTCCCGCCTGTCGGCCTCGGTCATGTTCGCGGTGCTGCTGCTGCTGGCCCTCACCGGACTGGTCCGCGCCGGCACCGATCTCTACCATCCGCCGCTGGGCCCGGTGGTCGCCGCCTTCGTGGCTCCGCCGGGCACCGACCCTTCGGCGATCACCTGGCGTACCGAGGCGCAGCTGGCTGATCCCGACCGCTTTCAACTGGTCAGCCGGCTCAAGCTGGTGACCGGCGTGTCCCACAAGTACGGGTCCGGGGTGCTGCTGGGCCTGATCGTCCTCCACATCGCCGGGGTGACCCTGAGTGAAGTGCGGCAGCGGAGCGGGATCGTCTCCATCATGATTTCGGGACACCGGGTGAGCCCCGAGGGGGGGGATGATCCCGGCGTGCCCGG
>DATFGC010000121.1:0-4174 GCA_035249765.1 Gemmatimonadales bacterium
GGCGGCATCGGTGAGACCGAGGTGGCCGGCGACGGGGAGGTTGAAGGCGCGGGCCTCGTCCAGCAGCGGGCCGATGAGCGTCCGGTCCACCCGGGTGTAGACCTTCACCAGGTCGGTGCCCGCATCCACCAGCCGATCCACTCCGCGGCGCGCGTCCTTGGCGGTTCGTACCGGAATGGCATCGGGATAGGTGGAGGGCGCACCGTCCAGCATCGCACCGGCGGCGTACACCCTCGGCCCCGGCCGCCAGCCGCGGTCAAGCTCCCGGCGCACCGCGAGGACGGTGCGCAACGGGCCATGCATGTCGCGCACGGTCGTGACCCCCCAGGCCAGATAGCGCGCCATTGACCACCGCGCGACCCCCGCCTGGGGATCCACCAGATGGACGTGCGCGTCCACCAGGCCGGGGATGATCCAGCGACCGGTGAGGTCCAGCGCCGCAGTGCGGGGAGGCAGCTGGAAGTCCGCGCGCGACCCCACCGACTCGATGTGACCCCGCCGTATCACCACTGCCGAGGCGGGAATCGGCGGACCTCCACTCCCGTCAATAAGAGTGGCGCCGAGCAGGGCGATGCCGTCCGGCTCCGGGGAGCGGCAGGCGAGCAGCAGACACAGCCCAACGGCCGTGGCCGCGTGGAAATGGCGATGGGACATCGACTCTGCGGGATGAGGTGCTGGAAGGTGGATATGCGTGCCAGTCGATGCAAGATCCGGTAACGACAGCGCCCCGCCGGTGGCGGGGCGCGAGACGTGGTAGCGCGGTGTTTCAGCGGCGGCGGCCGGATCGTCGCGCCGACTTCCGCGCCGATCGCTTTGCCGACTTCTTGCTCGAGCGCCGGGCACGAGCGCTCTTCCGGGCGGACTTCCGGGCGCTACGGGCGCTCTTACGGGCGGACTTCCGCGCGCTACGGGCGCTCTTTCGGGCAGACTTCCGGGCACTGCGGGCGCTCTTACGAGCCGACTTCCTGGCTCCCTTCTTCGCCGCCTTCTTCGCGCTGCGCTTGGCGCCCTTCTTGGCGCCGCGCTTTGCGCTCCTCTTGGCAGCCTTCTTGGCCGGGCGCCGTGAGGGCTTCTTCGCCGCAGGGCGGCGCTCGTCGTCTGGCGGGGTGTAAGCGGAAGGGGTTGCGGGTGTGGAGGCCGGAGTCGGCGTCGGGGCCGGGGGAGGTTCCGAGGGCAGGGGGTCCATCCATCCCGAGCCCGACCAGCCCATCTCCATATAATGAAGGTCGGCCATCGTCGCTCCTTCTGAACGCAGATGCGGCGCAACCCGCCGCCGGTCGCGAGGCGCTACGCGCCACGCTCACCCAGTTACATAACTTGCACATCTTGAATCCTTCTGCAAGCCTGACGGTCTCGCGCTATACTTACGCCATTCTCCGACCTCATCCCGGACGCACTCACCCGGTGACACTGCCCTCCCTCAGCCGGCTCCTGCTCCCGGCAGGCCTGGCCTTCGCGTCGGCCGCCTCGGCCCGCGCTCAGACTGTCACCGAGGTCCAGATCACCCCGGAGACCCTCACCCTGACCGTCGGGGGCAGGCAGACGCTCTTCGCCACCGCGTACGACCGGCAGGGCAACCTGATCCCGAACGCCCGCTTCACCTTCTGGAGTTCGGACACCAACGTCGCCAAGGTCGCCCGGAACGGGGCGGTCGAGGGTGTCGGGCCCGGCTTGGCCAAGGTGGAGGCGCGGATTCAGGGGCTCCAGGCCTCCACCGCCATCCTGATCACCGGCTCAGGCAACGGCGATACGGCCGGACCGGCGGGCGGGCAAGGAAAGGGGGTCCTGACGCTCGATCCCACCTCCGCGACGCTGCTGCCGGGTGAGAGCCTGCGCCTCGAGGCCCGCCCGGTTCGGGAGGACGGCAGTCCGGTCACCGTGGGGCGGGTGAGCTGGAAGGCGCTCCAACCGGAGATCGCGGCAGTGGACTCCGGGGGAATGGTGATCGGCGTGGCTCCCGGGCGCACCATCGTCCAGGGCTCCGCCGCCGGGCTCAGCGCCACTACGGCGGTGGAGGTGGCGGCGGCGGAGATCGCGCTGGCGGAGACCCGGTTGACCCTGGCTCCCGGGGAGACCGATACCCTGCGGGTGCTGGTGCCGGGGCAGGGCAACCGGGAGCTCAGGGGCGGGCTCCGGTGGCAGACCAGTGATACCGGCGTGGTCCGGGTCGGGCCCACCGGGGTCGTGAGCGCCCGGGTCCCGGGCCGGGCCGAGGTGGTAGCCACGGGGTTCGGGCAGGAGCGGCGCGCATCGGTGTTGGTCCACCGCGAGCCGAGAACGCTGGTAGTGACGCCCCGACCGGCTGCGGGGGCCATCCAGCTCCCCATCCGCGCGGTCCGCAAGGTCACCGCCGTGGCGGAAGCCGACGACTCGACGCCGATTCCGGAGGCGCGCCGTCAGTGGGAGGTTGGGGACACGGCGCTGATCGCCTACGATACCTCCAGGGGCGAGCTGCTCGGTCGCGCGCTCGGGACCACCACCCTGACCGCACGGTTGTACGGGTTCGATCCCGTGGTCTGGACGGTTCAGGTCATCCCCGGGGTGCTCAGCCTGGATCGCCGGCGGGTCGGGGTCGGAATGGGCGAGCGCGACTCGCTCCGCCCGCTGCTCCTGGACGAGAACGGCAAGCCCCAGGGCACTCCGTCCGAGGTGACCTGGACCAGCAGCGCGCCGCAGGTGCTGCAGGTCTCGGGGGGCGGCGTGATCGACGGATTGCGGCCGGGCCGCGCCACGGTCACCGCGGCCGCGCCCTGGGGCAAGACGGCCGCGGCCGAGGTCTTCGTGGTCGCGGACCTTTTCGTGTCCTCCAACCGGGGCGGGAACCCGGGCATCTATCAGCTGCGGAGCGGGGTCACCGACACCCTGCGCCCCGTCCTGGCGGACGGCTTCGCCAACATCCAGCCCGCGCTCTCACCCGATCGCACCCGCATCGCCTTCAGCTCCAATCGTGCCGGCAGCTACGACCTCTATCTCATGGACGCCGACGGGAGCAACCTTCAGCGGCTCACCACCGATCCCGGCGGGAAAGGCGAGCCGGTCTGGACCCCGGACGGGACCCGACTGGTGTATACCCTCACGCGCCAGGGCGAGCAGCCCCAGCTTCACGCCCTCCGGCCCGACGGACGTCCGGCACAGGCGCTCACCACGGAGCCCGGCGGCAACCACTCACCGGCGATCTCGGCGGACGGACGCAGCCTCGCGTTCGTGTCCACCCGCGACGGCAACCAGGAGATCTACGTCATGCCCGTGGACGGGGGCGAGCCTCGCCGGGTGACCCGTACCGGCCAGCGTGATTCGCAGCCCCAGTTCCTGCCGAACGGAGACTTGATCTACGTGGTGGAGCGGGGCAAGGGATCCCGGCTGGTGCGACTGGCCGGCGCGGAGGGAGAGGCGCAGACGGTGCTGGAGACGGACGAGCCGATCAGTGGGCTGGCGGTGTCGCGCGACGGGCGACGGATCGCATACGTAACCGGACGACTCACCGACCCCGCCAAGGGCAAGGCTCGGCTCCGACTCTTCGTGCTGTCGCTTGCCGCCGAGGCGACGCCGGCGCAGGTCACGCTCCAACCGGGCGAGCAGGTCCTGAGCCCCGCGTTCTAGGGCTTCGCACCGACCCGACACCGATGAGGGCCCTCACACTCACGGGCATCGGCGGCCTGGAGCACCTGGAGGTGCGGAACCTGCCGGCGCCCGCGCTCCGGGCCGAAGACGACGTGCTGGTCCGGGTCCGTTGCGCGGCCCTGAACCGGATCGACCTGTGGATGACCGGTGGCCTGCCCAACGCCAAGCCGGTCTTCCCGCACGTGGTCGGGTCGGACGGTGCCGGAGAGGTCGAGGCGGTGGGGCCCGCGGTTCGCGGATGGCGTCCCGGCGACCGGGTGCTGATCAATCCCGGGATCTCGTGCGGGCACTGTCCCGCGTGTGAGTCGGGCGAGGAGTCGGTCTGCTCCCGCTTCGGCATCCTGGGGGAGCATCTGCCGGGCACAGCCGCGGAGCTGGTAGTGGTACCGGCCGCGAACCTGGGGCGGGTACCCCAGGGGATGTCGTGGTCCGAGGCGGCGGCCTTCCCCCTGGCGACCCTCACCGTCTGGCACATGCTCACCACCCGTGCCAAGCTCCAGGCCGGTGAGACGGTGCTGATCTGGGGCGTCGGGGGCGGCGTGGGCATGGCGGC
>DATFGC010000122.1:0-5490 GCA_035249765.1 Gemmatimonadales bacterium
GATGGCCAGGTAGAGTTTGTCTTCCTTCTGGTAGGTGTCGAAGAAGCCGGTCCGGACCACGGCGTCCTTGGTGAGCTCGCCGAAGTTCCGGTAGCCCCCGGGGGGACGGGCCGGTGCTGCGGCCGGCGCCCCGGCGGGCTGCTGCGGCTGCTGGGCGAGGACGGGTGCCGGCAGACCGGCGAGGAGCACTACGAGAAGGCGGCGCATGCTGGGGATTCCGGTTGGGGTTAGAGACACGAGGACGCAAAGACGCAAAGACGCAAAGACGCAACGACGCAAAGTGGGTACGGTACAGTATTGACGCATATCGGCCCAGGATCGTTTCAACCGCTCACCGCTCACCGCTCACCGCTCACCGCTCCCCGTTCCCCTTCTCTGGCTATCCGCGGAGCCCGTCCGTATCGTTGACCGGTACCCCACCACCAGCGGGAGGGGAAGATGACGCGACGTCCCGAAAGCCACCCCGAAAATACCCTGACGGTCGCCCTGGTCCTGGTGGGGGCCGCCGTGCTTGCGGCCGTGGTCCTGATCGTCGTCAGCGTGGCCCGGGAAGAGCCTTCCGGGGACCTGATTCGGTATGGGATAGGTCTGGTCGTCGTGGCCGGCATCGCCGCCGGGCTGATTCTCGTCCGGGCCCGGAGGATCCGGCGCCGGGAGCGGCCGGAGTGGCTGGAAACCCAGGCCTGGCACCAGGGCCAGCAGGAGCAGATCCAGAAGGGGAAGCCGGATCGCGGTCCCGACCGGCCGGAGCCATGAGCTCCGGTGTTTCCCTACAAGGACGAAAACCCCACCTTCACGACCCCCGTCGTCACCATTGCCCTGATCGCCGCCAACGTGGCGGTCTGGGTATTCATCCAGGGGCTGGGAACCGCTCCCGCCCTCCCCAACTCGGTCTGCCGGCTCGGCTTCATTCCCGGGTACCTCTTCGGCGGCATCCCGCCCCGGACCGAGATCTCCCTGGGATACGGAGTGACCTGCAGCCTGGGCGGCCTCCCGGCCTGGTTGACCGTGCTGACCTCGATGTTCATGCACGGCGGCTGGATGCACCTGATCGGAAACGTCTGGTTTCTCTGGGTCTTTGGAAACAACATCGAGGACTCGACCGGGCACGGTCGCTTCCTGGTGTTCTATCTGCTCTGCGGCGTTATCGCCGCCCTGGCGCAAGCGGCGGCGGATCCCCTCTCGGCCATTCCGATGGTGGGCGCGTCCGGCGCCATCAGCGGCGTGATGGGGGGCTACATCGTGCTCTACCCGCGAGTCCGGGTGCACATGCTGGTGTTTCTCTTCGTGTTCATCACCCGGATCGTGGTGCCGGCCTACCTGATGCTTGGCTACTGGTTTCTGCTCCAGCTCCTGAGCAGCGTGCCCCGCATATCGAGCGAAGCCGGCGGCATCGCCTTTCTGGCGCACGCGGCCGGATTCGTGGCGGGCATGGTGCTGGTGCTCTTCTTTCGAAACCGGGCGCTGGTGCAGCGCCGGCTGGCCCACGGACTGCCCTGACTGCGGTGAGCGGTGAGCGGGGCGTTCCATCTCACCTCTCACCTCTCACCTCCCACCAGTATCTTGGTTGGTCCCCCAATCCCCGGCCTCGTCCATGCACGCTCGCCTGCTGCTCGCCGCCCTGTTGTTTCCCGCCACCCTCCCGGCCCAGGACACTTCGCTGGTGGCGATTCGCGCTGCCCGGATGCTGGACGTCGCCGGCGGACGGATCCTCGGCAACGCCGTTGTCCTGGTTCACGGGGAGCGGATCGTCGGGGTCAATCCCGCCACCGTCCCGGTGGGTACCCGCACCGTTGACCTGGGCGACGTGACCCTGCTGCCCGGCTTTATCGACCTGCACACCCACCTGGGGGGCGAGATCTCGGCGACCTCCTTCACCGAGCCGGTGCGGCTGACCGAGTCGGATCGCGCCTTCAACGCGGTGGCCAACGCCCGGAAGACGGTGCGGGCCGGCTTCACCACGGTGCGCGACTTCGGCGGGGACGTCACCGTCGCGCTGGCCCGGGCGGTGGCCCGCGGCACCATCGCCGGACCGCGGGTGGTGCCGTCCCGGAATTCCCTGGGCATCACCGGGGGACACTGCGATGTGACCGGCTTCGCACCGGGGGTGCTGGAGCGAGGGCCGGAGGACGGCGTGGCCGACGGACCCTGGGAAGTGGTCGCCGCGGTCCGCTACCAGATCAAGCACGGCGCTCAGGTCATCAAGACCTGCGCGACCGCGGGAGTGCTGTCCCTCGAAGGTCCGGTGGGCGCGCAGCAGTACAGCGAGGAAGAGCTCAAGGCAATGGTGGACGAAGCCGCCCGCCACGGGGTCAAGGTGGCCGCCCACGCCCACGGGTCGGACGGCATCAAGGCGGCGGTGCGGGCGGGGGTGGCGTCCATCGAGCACGGCTCCCAGCTCGACGACGAGGCGATCGCGCTGATGAAGGCGCGGGGCACCTGGCTGGTGCCGACCTCCTACCTGGTGGACCGGATCAACCTCGGGGTGCTGCCTCCGCCGGTGCGGCAGAAGGCGGAGACGATTCTTCCCATCGCCCGGCAGAGCCTGCGCAAGGCGGTCGCCGGCGGGGTGAAGATCGGATTCGGGACCGACGCGGGCGTCTATCCGCACGGGGAGAACGCCAGGGAGTTCGCGGTGTACGTCAAGGCCGGGATGACGACGATCGACGCGATTCGGACCGCCACCATCAGCGCCGCGGCGGTGCTGGGGGTGAGCGACCGCGGCGTGATCGAAGCCGGGAAGCTGGCCGACCTGGTGGCGGTGCCGGGCGATCCGCTTCGCGACATCACCGCCACCGAGCGGGTGAGTTGGGTGATGCTGGGAGGAAAGGTGGTGGCGCAGCCATGAAGCGCCGTCAGTTCCTGCGGGGAAGCGTCGCTGCGACCCTGGCACTCCGCGGCTGGCCCGGGCCGGCCGGGAAGGCTCCGGCGAGTCCGATCCGGTTCGGCTACGCCGCGCTCACCTGGGGCGGTAACGACCCCCAGGCCATTGACGACATCAGCGGGCTCGGCTTCCGCGGCGTCCAGCTCCGAGCCTCCGCGGTGGCTCGCTGGGGCGGGAAGCCCCAGGAACTGCGCGACCTTCTGGCCGTGCGCGGCCTCACCCTGGTGGCCCTGTCCAGCGGCCTGGTTCGCCTCGACCCTGCCGGGGAAGCGGATGATCTGGCGCTGCACCTTCGCCACGCCCGTTTCCTGCGCGACGCCGGCGGCCTCTACCTGCAGGTGGTGGATCAGCGACCCGCGGGCCGCGATCCCACCTCCGACGATTTTCGCCGGATGGGCCGGCTGCTCACGGACCTCGGCCGCCGCACGGCCGATCTCGGTGTTCCGCTCGGCTACCACAACCACATGGGCAACCTCGGCCAGGCACCCGATGAGGTTCACCAGGTGCTCGAGTCGGCCGATCCACGCTTCCTGAAACTGGAGCTCGATATCGCGCACTACCGCCAGGCCGGCGGCGACCCCGCCCAGGCGGTACGGCGCTACGCCGATCGGCTGCTCTTCCTCCACCTCAAGGATCTCGAAAGCCCGGTGCCGGGAGGGGGGCCCGCCTCGTACCGTTTCGTCGAGCTGGGGCGGGGGATGGTAAACCTCCCCGCCGTGTTCGCCGCATTGGCCGAGGTGAGCTTCAAAGGCTGGGCCGTGGTGGAGCTGGATCGGTCGGAAACCCCCAAGGCATCGGGGGCGATTTCCAGGAAGTACCTTACCGAGACACTGGGACTCGAGGTCTGACGCCGGGCAACTCCGGAGAAGGACCATCCATGGAACGACGTGAGCTGCTGCGCTGGCTTGCCGCCACGGCCGGGCTGGCTGCGCTCGAAGGCCTGGCCCCGGACGACCTGCTTGCGCTGGGCCAGGACGTCCATGCCCGCCGGGCGAGCAGTCCGGCCCTCAGCCCGGCGGTGAGCCGCACGGTGGCGGCTGCGGCGGAACGGATTCTCCCCGCCGGTGATACCCCCGGAGCGACCGACGCCGGAGTGGCCGAATTCATCGACCGGATGCTGGCGGACTGGTTCGATTCGGACGAGCGAGCCCGTTTCCTGGCGGGAATTCCCCAGCTCGACCGGAGCAGCCGGGCCCGGAGCGGCCGGGACTTCGCCGACAGCACGGAGACTGATCAGGTCGCGGTGCTCACGGTCCTGGATGACGAGCTCACCGCGCTTCGCCGAGCCGGCCGCGGCGGCGAGGCCAACCGGCACTGGTTCGGGATGCTCAAGTACCTCACCGTCTGGGGGTATTTCACCTCGGAACCCGCGGCGCGGATCACCCTGGGCAGCTTCCCGCTCCCCGGACGCTTCGACGGCTGCGCGCCCTATCGGGCGCCCGGGTAATCGTCCTCACGCTCTGACCGGAGCCGTCCGATGCTGATCCAGAACACCGATCCGGACTACGATGCGATCGTGGTAGGCTCCGGCATGACCGGGGGGTGGGCGGCAAAGGAGCTGACCGAGCTCGGACTCCGCACCCTCGTCCTCGAGGCCGGCCGGCCGATCAGCCCCGAGAAGGACGCCGCCGAGCATGTGCAGCCCTGGGAGATGCGCTTCCGCGGGATGGGCGACCGCCGTCACGTGGAATCGCGCCAGCGGATGCAGCGCAACTCGGTCTCCTTCGACGAGCTGAGCCATCGCTACTGGACCGACGACGTGGACAACCCGTATACCACCCCGGCGGACAAGCCGTTCCACTGGTTCCGGGCCCGGCAGGAGGGGGGCAAGTCGCTGATCTGGGGCCGGCAGGTGTACCGGTGGAGCGACCTTGATTTCGAAGCGAATCTCCGTGACGGCATCGCGGTGGACTGGCCGATTCGCTACCGGGATCTGGCCCCCTGGTACGACCGGGTGGAGCGCTTCATCGGGGTCAGCGGACGGGCCGAAGGGCTGGCCCATCTGCCCGACGGTCCCTTCCTGCCCCCGATGGCATTTACCTGTGTCGAAGAGCAGGCGCGGGAGCGGATCGCGGCGCGCTTCGGCGGCGAGCGCCTGATGACCATCGGCCGGGTGGCGGTGCTCACCGAGGCACTCCATGGACGGGCGCCCTGCCACTATTGCGGCCCGTGCCATCGCGGCTGCATCACCCGGTCGTATTTCAGCAGCGTGAATGCCACCCTGCCCGCCGCCCGCGCAACCGGACGGCTGACCCTGCGCCCGTTCAGCATCGTGCGGAGCCTGGTGCTCGACCGGCGCACCGACCGGGTCTCCGGGGTCCGGGTGGTCGACGCCCAAACCCGCGCCGACCGGGTGTACACCGCGCGGGTGGTGTTTCTCTGCGCCTCGTCGATCGAAAGCGCCCGGATCCTGCTCAACACCAGGTCGGCGCGCTTTCCCGACGGCCTGGCCAACTCCAGCGGGCAGGTGGGTCGCAACATCATGGACCACATCAAGTGGGGTGGCGCCTCCGGTGAGATGGAGGGCTGGAGCGACAAGCGGACCATCGGGAGCCGGCCCAACGGGATCTACGTGCCGCGGTTTCGCAATGTCGGTTCAAGGCACC
>DATFGC010000123.1:0-5658 GCA_035249765.1 Gemmatimonadales bacterium
GCAGGTAGAGCGCATGATGCTCGTGAGGGAAGGACGATCCAGCGTCCGCCCGCCTAGGGACTGGTAGGTGTGGTGAAAATCTTCCTCCGGACCGAGGCGGTCATGACCGAACATGAACGTCCCGTTCATGTCGAGGAGGACCACGTCGAACTGGTCCAGGAATCGCACCGGCGGCGTCCGAGGCCTAGCTGCGATTCCGCAGCTCGGCGATCCGGGTCCTGACCAGCTTCCGCACCAGCGCCACCGGCAACGCCCTGCCTGGGGCGAACCGCACGGTGCCCGGGGAGGTGCTGTACGATTCCAGGTCCCTGGCGTGGGCGCGGATCACCGCCGTGCTCATGGGGTGAAAGCTGCAATGGCTGCGGGTCGCCTTGTAGCACCCCAGCGGTCTTCCGTCCAGGCGAAGTGACGGCAATCCGTAGCTGATGGAGTCCTCCGCGCCGGGTGCGGCGGCCTTGATGTCCCGGCGGAGCCGCTGGAGGGACCTCCGCGCGTCGGCGGGAAGGGAGGCGAGATAGGCCAGCACCTTTTTCCGCTCCCGGACCTTCTTCCCGAGCCTGGCCTTTCGAGCTGGCATCCTGATCACCTTGCTTTGAGTCCCCGAACCGCCCCCGCGATCATCCGGTTGACCGCCGCCAGCGAGAGCCCGCCCTCGTCCCGGGCCGGAATGGTGGCGAACCCGATCGCCGACGCCTTGGGATAGCGACGGAAGATCTGCTCGAACAGGGCGGCGAGCTGTTCACTGGAGGGTCCGTTGGGGACCTTGTTGCCGTGTCCTTCCACTTCGCGGGGATCCAGCACATCCATGTCGATGTGAATGTAGATCCTGTCGGCGAGCCGGCTCAGCCGGTCGAGCTGGGCGAAGACCGCGGGCGAGGCCTGGCGGAGATCCTCGACGCTGAGCTGCTCGATTCGCGATCGGTCGAGCAGCTCCTGCTCCAGCGGATCGGCGAGCCGGACGCCGGCCATCACCACGTGATCATCGGGCAGCGGCGGATCCAGTTTGGCATCGAGCCGCATCAGCTTGAGCGCGCGGCCGGTCGCCACGGCGACCGGCATGCCGCCGAGCGAGCCGCTGCGGGTGGTTTCCGGGGTGTTGAAGTCGGGATGGGCGTCGAGCCACAGCATGCCGATCCGGAGCGGCTTGCCCGGCGGACCGGAATGCTGGAGCCCGGCCACCAGTCCAGGCATGGAAGGGCAGGTGGCGAGCAGGCCCACGGTGAACCAGCCTTCCCGCTCGTTTTTCGTGACGGCGTCGGCGAAATGCCCCAGCGCCATGCCGAGCCGCTTCCAGCCGCCGTACTCGGTGTTCTCCTCGGCGGTGAGTCCGATGGTCTCGACCCGGGTGGTGGCGCCGAGCCCCTGCAGGATCTGCTGGATGCCGCCCTCGGCCATGGTGGCGGGGCCGGTGGAGAGGCCGGTGGGTGAGAATGGCTGCTTCACCAGCGCGATACGGAGCCGGCCGTCGGGGGCGGTATAGCGCTGGGCCTGCGCCGGCTGAGCGCACAGGAGGGTGCCAATGATGAACAGCGCGAAGGGGTTCGCCATCTCACCTCCAGGTCAGGGAGCGTGAGGCCTGGAGAAAACTGTACAGGCCCGCAGCACCCGCTGCCACGACGAGGATGAGGCGGTCCCACTTGTAAACCGCCTCGGTGACCGGAACACCAGCCAGGGCTGCCCGCCGGGCCGGGAACACGACCAGGAGCCACAGCAGCCCGTAGAAGATCAGGGGGATTCTCACCATGGCGGAGACCACCACCGGGCTCACCGCCGCCAGGGCGGAAAAGAGCACCCCGCCTCGGCTGACCGTCAAGTCGGGACCGGCAGGCGAGAGAAACCAGGCAGCCGAAAGGACGATCCCCGTCGCAAGCTCCAGGACATACGGACGGAGCACGGCAAAGAGCAGCCCGGAAAGCATGACCCCGAGCATGGTGTAGTGGAGGAGTACGTCCGCCGGATCGCCGAAGGCACGGAATCGCCAGACTGTGACCGACCACGCGGTGCCGGTGCCCGAGGAACTAACCCGCCCCGAGACCAGGTTGACAATCTGCAATACGATGATGGAGACGACTACCGCCACGAAGGCGGTCACCAGCAAGGCCAAGGCAAGCATGCTGGTGACTCTTCCTCCCCAGGCGGCCTGCGCGCGGGCCAGCTCGAATCGGCGGCCATGAGATTCCTGCGGCAGAGCGGAGAGGTTCCGTTCCAGCCAATTCCAGAGCTTCGGCGAGAGAAGACGGAGAAGTGGTCCCATAGAGGCCGGGGCTATTCCGTTGCCTGAGGGTCGCCGCGCCAGAGCCCGGCGTAGTCGATCACGAACCCGTCGGGGTTGACGGTCAGGATGCCCGCAAAGGGGAGATCGGGAGCCGAGTAGTCGTAGCTCGCCTGCGAGGTGCGGTGGTAGCGCTGGCGCAGCGGTGTCAGGGCGAACTCGGGGAAAGTGAGCCAGGCCGCAACCACCTCCGCCTTCTGGCCAACCGCGAGATCGAGCCGCCGGAGGGACAGGAGATTGGTGGCCGGGGTAAAGGCGAGATCGACATCGATGCAGCCCGCGACGGCCGGGACCGGGGCACCATTCAAGGTCCATCCTCCACCCGCGGACCTCACCACGGTCGCCTCGATTGCTCCTCGATCGGAATGCCCCCTTACTATCGCGCGGGTTGTGGTCCAGTCGAGGGTGCAGCTGACGCTGTAGCGGAGATCCCAGCGGTTGGTGCCGTCGCTGAATTCGGCGTGACCTTCCAAACGACGGGACCCCGGCTCACTGCGAAGTCGGGCCTGATCGTGGCCGGGCAGGTCGAGGCGGCGCCAGCGCATCATGATTGATTGCGCCCCGGCTTGGCATACCGGAATTCGACCAGGAAGACCCGGCGCCCCTGCCCATGCCTGGCGATCTTGAGCAGCTCAACGAGTCCGGTGAAACCGGAACGGCGGGCGAGGGCCGGCGTCACATCTGCCAGGGGCATCTCCAGAAGCGAGGTCACTACGATGTGTCCGGGAGGAAGGGAGTACCGGCCGCCGACCTTCACGTGGGGCCGCTGCCAAATCCGGATGCTGCAGGTGATTTCCCCGCTGCGGATCCGGTCTCGCAAGGCTTTGACGAATTGCATGCCCTACGGCCTCAGGTCTCGCCTTCTCTTTGGCGCTCACCGAACCAGTAGCACAGACCATCAGGCGCCACAACGTAAAACACCTTCCAGGATTCGCTGCCGCGACGTTCAACGCCGAATGGCGAGAGCGGCTTCTCTAGCATCTTGGCCTGAAACTCATGGTACAGCGACTCAAAGTTGGTGACGTGGAAGGCGCAGCCGTCCTGGGTCGGGTCGCCGCCGTTCTCGACGAGTCGGATTTGAACGGAGTCCCGGCCGAGCAGGGCCGCTTTCTGGGGTGTTTCGGTCCGCATGACGATGCGAAACCCGAGTACGGTCTCATAGAACGGCAGTGCGGACTCGAGATCCTCTACGGGGAGATTCAGGTTGTCACCCTGATAGCCGAAGGCCTTTTCCAGAGTCCCCTTCATCGCTTCTTCGCCTTCGGCTGACGGCGCTTCGTCGGCCGGGCACTTTTCGCCTTGGTCTTGCGGCGGGTCTTGGTTCGGGCCTTCGGGCGGACGCGCTCAGGCAGCTTGGCACTTCCGGTTTCGCGATTCCATTCCTCGTAGGTATCCGGCGAGATCTCGCCTTTGACCAGGAGCTCGGCAAACTTCCGGCGCTGAGCCTTGCTCTTAAACGGCATGTGGTCTCTTGCGGTATACCGGGAAGCCGAGTACACGGATTGCGAGCCCGAGGAGAAGCCCGGCGATCATACAGGCGGGTAGTACCGCAAGGAAGATGGCCACGGCGCGCCGGCCGTTCGGCAGCGGCACCGGACCCGCCATGGCGATGGTGAGAAGCAGGGTAGCCGCCGCGCCGGCGAGCATCGCGCGACGGGTCCCGCCGAGCCACGAGCCGAGGAACATGCCCCCGGCGATGGCGAGGCCGACCGCGACGACGACGGCCACCAGCTCGAACCGCGGGGCGACGCCGGCAAGTCGAAGGGCCGTGTCGGCGAGCGTCACCGGCACGACGGCGAGCCAGAGAAGTGCCCCAAAACGGAGGCCGGCGGCCGCATAAGTTGCCCATAACCGCGGTTGGTCTGCGCTTGCGCGGTCGAAGCCCAGCTCAACGAATGCCCACCCGGCAGCGAGTCCCGCCACCGCGGCAGACGTCAGGCCGAACGCCATGCGGTTCCATATGGGCACGATAAGCAGGGCGTGGGCCGCCGCGAAGACCAGCCCCGCTGCGAGGCCACTCAGGGAACCGGCGAGTAGTGCGAGACGAACACGGGGCATCAGGTCCTGCTCCTACCCGGCGATCACTTTCCGGGTGTAATCCGACATCACCAGCGTCCCGCTGATATCGGCCCGCGCGCCGAGCAGCTCGGGCCACCCCTCGGTTCCCTCCCAGAGCACCTCCTTGAGCCTGCGGGTGGCCTGGGGATCGTACCCGGCCAGCTTCCGGGCAAATTCGTCCACCCGGTGGTCCAGCGCCGGCACCGTCTCCAGGACCTCGGCATACAATCCATGCCGCTCGGCCCAGGCCGCGTTTCGCCAGTCGGCGTCGATAGCCATCGCGGAATATGCGGCCAGACCGATCTTCTTCTCGATCACCGGTCCCACCACGAACGGACCGATCCCGAGCGCGAGCTCGCTCAGCTTGAGCGAGGCGCCCTGGACACCGATGGCGTAGTCCGACGCCGCCACCAGCCCCACCCCGCCGCCGGCGGTCTTCCCGTGGATCCGGGTCACAATGAATTTGGGGCTCCGCACCATCGCCAGAATGACCTTGGCGAATCCGGAGAAGAACTGCCTCCCGCCGGCCGGGTCCTTCACCGCCTTGAACTCGTCGAACGAAGCCCCGGCGCAGAACGGCCCGTTGCCTTCGCTCCGGAGCACGATCACCCGCGCCGCCGGCTCCTGGCCCATGAGCGCGATGGTCTCCGCCAGCCGGGTAAGCAGCGTCCCGGGCAGCGAGTTGCTCTTGGGATGGGCAAACCGGACGGTCGCGACCCCGTCCACCACGGCGGTGTGGACGGTGCCCGCGTCGAGCACCGAGGAATAGAACGGAGGCTGGGTCACGGGAGCCGATCCTTGTCGGATGACAGGGGATTCGGCTCCAAATATACGGGCAGCGGCGTGGTATATTTATTCTGAGGTCTAAGTGCTTGCCGAGTAAGCGGATTGGAGGGCGTACCGCCATGGAAGCCGAGTTCGAAGCCAGGATTGCCCGGGGCGAGACCATTGAGCCCAAGGACTGGATGCCGGAACGCTACCGGAAGCAGCTGACCCGGATGATGTCTCAGCACGCCCACTCCGAAGTGGTGGGCATGCTCCCGGAAGGGAACTGGATCACCCGGGCGCCGTCGCTGCGCCGCAAGCTGTCCCTGCTCGCCAAGGTGCAGGACGAGGCGGGCCACGGGCTTTACATCTACTGCGGCGCCGAAACCCTGGGCACCAGCCGGGAGGAGCTGATCGGCCAGCTCCTGGCCGGAACCGCGAAGTACTCCAGCATCTTCAACTACCCGACGCTGACCTGGGCCGACATGGGAGCGATCGGGTGGCTGGTGGACGGCGCCGCGATCGTCAACCAGACCATGCTGGCCAAGGCCTCCTACGGGCCC
>DATFGC010000124.1:0-4117 GCA_035249765.1 Gemmatimonadales bacterium
CTCCCTCTTCGCTCTTCGCTCTTCGCTAGCGCCGTCCCCATCCTTCGCTCCAATCGCGCCAGCATCCTCGCGACGGCGCGCACCAGCCGTCCATCACCCGCCGCGGCTCCGGTGACGGCGAAGGTCGAATCGAGCCGCAGCAGGCCCGGTTCCCTGACCAGCGACGCGGGGACCGGCATCAGCGAATGCCCGGGGGCGGGCGCGGGTGTCTGCGTCGGAACGGCGGCCGCGGCGAGCGCGAGCCGGATGGCGGTCAGGATCATGAAAAGGTAGGTTCCCCCCTGTCCCTCATTTCAGGAGCACCGCATGTCCGTCGCAAAAGTCACCGAGATCACCGCCACCTCGACCAAGAGCTTCGAGGACGCCATCCAGTCGGGGATCAGCCGCGCGACCAAGACCCTCAAGAACGTCCGGGGCGCCTGGATCTCGGAGCAGAAAATCGAGATCGAGAACAACAAGATCAGCAATTACCGCGTGGATATGAAGGTCACCTTCGTGCTGGAAGACTGAGCGAGCCTCCGCGCATGTCACGCCGGACCGGCGAGCACCGGATGCTGGAGCAATCGCGCTCTCAGCTCCGCCTCGCCGATCACCCCGCGCGCCGCATCCTCCCCGGTCACCGGATCGGGAATCGTGGTGAGCACCAGCGCGAACACCGCGTTCCACCGCTCCCGCGCAGCCGGAGTCAGCGCCCGGGGCGGCAGCCGGGTCCACCGCGACAGGAAGGCCTCGTGGAAGTCGGCAAAGCTCCGGTCCCCGTCCAGAAACTCCTGCACCAGCTTGCGCAGTCCGCGATCGTGCCGGTTCATGCCGCGGCTCCGACGAAGGCGTTGATCAGCGGGTGAGCCCGGCCGGACAGCGCCGCCCGCTCCGGCTGAAACAGCGTCGCGACGAAGAACGCGGGACCATCCAGCTCCACGGCACGCACCTCGCCGGCCAGGTCCCGGGCGGAGACCCGGAGCGGGCCGGTCGCAAGCAGGTGCTGGTAACGGGGATTCAGGCCATAGTTGCAGTGGTAGGTCTCCCTAACCCGCGAGCTCCCGTAGGCTCGTCCCACCCGGGAATCCGGCTCGATCACCACCTCGCCCGACTGTTCCACCAGCCCGCATTGCAGCGCGGCGATCACCGGGGTCTCCGCGTCCGGCTCCACCTCGGCGTGCGCCGCCCGGTTCAGCCCCGCCACATGACGCGCGAATTCCAGCACCGCATGCTGGAAGCCGGCGCAGGTGCCGAAGAACGCCCGGCCGGCTTCCCGGGCGTGCCGGATCGCGGCGATGGCTCCGGCTTCGCTCCGGTACGGGCTGTTGGGAACCACCCAGATGCCATCCGCTCCGGCGATCGGAGCGATTGAACCGTCGGACATGAGGTCGGTCCCGATCCACTCCCACACCAGCGGCAGGCCGAGGGAGAGGCCGGCCAGCTCGAGCGCGCCGGGGATGGCGCGGTGCGCGGTTACCGCAGGGTCGTAATCCCCCACCAGGGCGATCCGCAGCGTCTTCACGCGGCCTCCCCTGCGCCGAGCCAGCGGCCCGCGCGGACCGTGAGCGGCCAGCTGATCCGGCGTGCCACCGCGGGCTCGCCCCACACCGGGTCCAGCGCCTGGCCGAGCCCGGGGATCGGGTCGAATCCCCGGCCGGCGATGAATCTCCCCACCGCCGACCAGGTCCGGATGAAGCCGAGCAGGTCATCGAGGGTGAGCCGGGCCTCGATCGAGAATGGAGGGCCGGCAACCTCGGCGATCGGCATCGGAATGTTCCGGTACCCCTTCTCGACCAGGGACCGTTCCGGCGGCCACCAGGGTCCGACCGTCTCCTCATAGAACCGGAGGATCACCCGGTCCACCTCGGGAGTGGAGCGCAGGAGGCCATAACTCCAGGCGGCGAACGCCCCGCCCGGCGCGATGACCCGGCTCACTTCCCGGTAGAACCGCTCCCGGTCGAACCAGTGGAGCGCCTGCGCCACGGTCACCAGATCCACCCGGTGCCCGGCCAGCGCGCTCGACTCGCTCGCACCGGCGAAATAACGGGCGCCGGTGGTGCGGTCGGCGGCGGCGAGCTGAAGCCGGCTGGGATCCGACCCCACGACCAGGTCAAAATGCGGAGTAAGCAGCGCAGCGGCCTGGCCGGTGCCGGTGCCGCAGTCCCAGGCCACCGACCGGCCAGCCGGCAGAGTCGCCAGCCATGCGAAGAGCTCCGCCGGATAGCCGGGGCGGAATCGGGCGTAGGCAAGCGAGTCGCGGGAGAAGTGATCGGCAAACCGGCTCACTGGATTCGTACCGTCTGGTGATACACCCTGACCGGCACGGCCTCCGGGATCGCGTGATTGGTGTGATACACCTCGACGTCCAGCTCGCCGGCCGGGAGGTTGCGAACCCGGGCCCGGAAGTAGTTCTGGGTGGGGACGAAGAATCCCGGAACCGTTTCGAACGCGTCGACGTCGATTCGAAGCGCGCGCGGTCCGGTCACGGTGAGCGTGCCGAAGAGCGTATATCCCGTGGTCTGGGTCTGCAGCACCCCGGTGACGAGAAGGGAACCGGATTCCGGCGTCGCGGTGGTCGGAAGAGTGGGAATCCCGAACACGATGCCGACTTCGAACTCGAGCGTGGGCACGCTGGGCTCGGTCGGGGAGCTGCAGCCGAGGGCTAGTCCCAGCAGGGCATAGACGAGGCGCCGCATGCTTTTCAAGATAGAAAGCTACCCCGCGCGGCGCTCTCTGCGAGCCCGGCGGGATTTGGTCGGGGACGGGGGAGGCGGCGCCGGGGCCGCCTTGTCCGGGGCGGGAAGGTGGCCGAACAGATCCGCCCGCACCGCCGGGTTGCGGAGCTTCCACATCACGCCGTCGGTGAAGTAGTGATGGACGTTGAGGAAGGCGAGCAGGGACAGCGCGGTGACTTCCCCGGGCCGCCGTCCCAGCCAGTCGGCCACCACGTCCATGGCGCGGGCCGGAATCCAGACCGCCATGGCGACGGAGACCGCCAGGAGCACGATCAGATAGGCCGCCATGTGGGTCACCAGCCTCCCGGGCCCCGATCCGCTCCGCCGGGTGCGATTGATCTCCACCCGGACCGGAAACATCAGGTATTGCAGCGCGTGGGCGATCTGTACCCAGAAAATGGCCCTCGGGTCCCGCGCCATCGCGGCATACCAGACGAAAATCGCCCCCCAGGCGATGAGGGCCCGGGCCGGGGGGAATCGTCCGGTGCGCGCCTTCATCATCGCAAGACCCACCAGGCCGGCCCCCAGCGCGACGGCGCTCAACACCGACAGGATGAAATAGAGCGACTCCAGCAGCGGGCCGAACCGGGTCTCGCCGAAGCCCCAGCGGAAAAACCAGGCCACGTGCCAGGCCAGCAGCAGATACAGGCCGCCCCGGACCAGCCGCCGCTCGACCTGCTGAAAGGAACGGCCGTCCAGATAGGTGTAGGTGGCCATCATGCCCCAGGCCTGGCCGGTGTAATGCCAGGCCAGATAGGCGCCCTGCACCGTCATCAGGATGGAGACGTAAAGATCGGTCTCCCGGCTCTGCCACACCGCGAAGGCGATGTAGGCGATCAGAATCAGCGGGACGTAGATCGCCGCCCACCGGTGTGCGTTGATGGTTTCCCGGTTCCGGTAGACCAGCCGGTAGGACGCCATGAAGTGGGGCATGTTGACCAGGGCCGCGATCCAGGCCTGCATCCCCACCCCGACGATGACCAGGTCTGCCCGGCCGCTCAACAGCAGCGGCAGCAGGAGCAGCAGCGACAATCCCCCGACGCAGAGCGCATCGATCAGAGGAGAGATGATGGCGGGGCGCGGGGCCGCCGCGGCGGGAGTTACCGGCTGGCCCACAGTCGCTTCATCAGCTGGATCTGCCCGGCGTGGTAGGCGTCGTGCATCAGAATCCCGATGATCAGGTCACCCCAGGTCCACCGCTTGCGGCCTCCGGCCGAGCGGCCCAGCAGCCGGGCGGGAAAATCCTCGATCGTTTCCAGCAGGAGCTGATGTTCCACCGCGAGCAGCTCGCGGTCCCTGGCCCAGGCCCGCGCATCCGCCGGATCAGGCATGACGGGCCAGTTGGCCGGGGAGCGGGGGAAGTGGGGAATGTCGGCGCCCAGCAGCCGGCGCCGCACCGCATA
>DATFGC010000125.1:0-3767 GCA_035249765.1 Gemmatimonadales bacterium
CTACGTCCTGGAGCGGCGCCGCTAATGGCTCAGGGTCCGAGACGCCCGCGGTTCTACCTGGGGGTCCTGCTGGTGGGGTTTCTGCTGGGAGGATTTCTGAACGCCTTCCTCAAGGCGGTGCTGCCCGACAGCCCGACCAAGAGCTTTTTCACCTACTCGGTGTCACCGGAATTCGGCCCTGTTCCGATCAATCTCCTGGTTGTACACTTCACTATCGGTCCGGTGGGGCTCGAGCTGTCGCTGATGAGTCTCATTGGTGTGGCGCTGGCGTACCTGGTCGCCAAGTCGCTCTTCTAGCGGACCGCGCGAGGCACCTATGGGTAATCTCGGTTTCACCGAAATCATGATCATCCTGCTGGTCGTGCTGCTCGTCTTCGGCGCCAAGCGGCTGCCCGAAATCGGCGCGTCCATGGGGAAGGGCATTCGAGAGTTCAAGAAGAGCATTTCTGAAGCGGGCGAGGCGGTCACCCGGCTGCCCGAGGACCCGAACGTACCTCCGCGCCATCTTGACGCGCCGCCCCAGTCGGCTCCCACCAGCGGGGAGCCGAAGCGCCTCTCACAGTAACCCCGGGCCTCAGGGGACCGGTGCGGTGGCCGCGGCGGCGGCCTGCGCATTGGTGGTGTAAATCTCCGAGCGGCGATCCACGATTTTCGCGCTGCCCCGCAGTGCCGTGACGTAGGCGCGGACCCGGTTCTGCCGGGCCCCCTGGAGCGCGCTGGCGCGGAACTCCGCCAGGTTCTTGGTGAACTCCGCGGAATCAGCCGGAATCCGTTCCAGCCCCTCGAACAGATACACACCGTCCTGGGCCCGGACCGGGCCGGCGATCGCGCCGACCGGGGCACCGAACATCGCGCCGATCAGCGCGGGCTCGCTGAGCCCGGTACCCAGCCGGGCCACCGCTCCGGTTTCCCGGTAGCTCAGTCCAGGGCCGCTCTGGACCAGCGCCTTGAGCGGGGTGCCCTTCCGGGCCTCCTCGGCGAGCCGGGTCGCTATCGTTTCCGCCGCGACCACCTTCTTGTCCCGCCGGACCCGCGCTTCGACATCGTCGCGGATCGCCGGGAGCGGTGGAATGCCTTCTTCCCGCAGGCTGTCGAGCCGCGCCACGATGTAGGCGTCGTCGGCCTCGATGACCGGACTGTGCTCCCCCGGCTTGGCCTGGAAAGCCCACACGCTCACGTCGGGAATACGGCCGGTGCCTGCGGCGGCGACCGGACTTCCCGGAAGCACCGGACCGACGCTCCGGACGGTGAGCCCGAGGGCGGCGGCGGCGGTATCGAGGGCGGAGCCTTCCAGCCGCTCGGCCGCGATCTGCTCCAGCGAATCGGCCCGGCGGTCCAGTTCGGCGCGATGGGCGCCGGCCACCTCGATCGGCACCAGGATGTGACGGGCGTTGAAGGTGTCGCCCTTCCGGCTCTTGACTTCGATGAGATGCCAGCCGAACGCGCTCCGCACCGGCTCCGAGAGCCGCTCCAGCGGCAGCGACATCGCGGCGGCGGCGAAGCTGGAATCCACCGCGTTGCGGTTCATCTCCCCGAGCTCGCCCCCGTTGTTGCCGGACAGGGTATCGGCCGATTCCCTCCGGGCTACGTCGGCGAAGGGCGCCCCGCCGGCGATCTCGTCGCGCAGCGCCCGCACCCGGGCTTCGGCCGCCGCGGTGTCGGCGGCGTTGGGCTGCCTGGGCAGGACGACATAGCTCAGATACGCGGCCCGGGGAAGCTTGAATTCGTCGCGGTGGGTCCGGTAGAAACTCTCCACCTCGTCGGGGGTGACCGGAGTCGCCGCGTCGGATACCGCAACCGCCGGATCCACCGCCAGGATGCCGGCGCGCACCTTTTCGTGCTCGTCCTTGTATCGTTCCCAGAGCGCCGCATCGGAGAGGAACACGTCGCCGATCACGCCGCGGATCAGCTTTCCGCGCATGATCTCGTCGCGGTAGCGCTGCTCGAGCAGGGGGATCAGCTGCTGTCCCGCCGAGGAGGCCAGCCAGCGCTGATACTTCGATTGATCGAACCGCCCGTCGGTCTGAAATTCGGGGTTTTCGGCGATTTCCCGCAGGGGGGAGCCCTTGATCGCTTCGGCCACTTCCTCGGCGGTTGCCCGAATGCCGTGCCGCTCGTACTCGGCACGGAAAATGTAGTCCTGGACGAACTGATCCCAGACCTGGTCTCGGACCTGCGCCACTTCTTCGAGGCTCAGGGAGGTACCGGTCTGCCGCTGTCGGGCATCAATGGCCTGCTGCACCGCCGCCTGGAAAGCCCTGGCGTCCACCGTTTCGCCATTGACCTTGCCGACGGAAGTTGTTGTCAGCATGCCACCTCCGCCGCCCAGGCCGGAGAGGTCGTAGACGAGCCAGATGAAGAATGCAATCGTCGTCACCAGGATGATCGGCTTGGCGGCGCTGCGAAAAAATTGCATCATGAGAGGGAACCGGTCCGATGGGCCTAAGGGTATGGAGCCCTAAAGCTTAACGGACTGGCGAGGGCATCTCAAGGATGGCGAACCGGGTCCCTGCTGGCGAGGTTTGGGGCACGGTGGCTCGAGCGGGAAGCTCACACTCGGAGCGCGACGTACATGGCCTCTTCCGGCGAAATCGAAAAACTCGAGCGGCGCTGGGCCGAGAACCAGCTCGGACTGACCTTCGCTCCCCTTGCCGAGGCCTACCGGAAGGCGGGGGACCCCGACCGGGCGCTCCTCCTGCTGGAGACCGGCCTGGCCCAGCATCCCAACTACATCCCGGCGCACATCGTCCGGGGCCGCTGCCACCTGGATGCTCAGGCGGACGGCGCGGCGGAGCTGTCGTTTCTCCGGGTGACCGAGCTCGATCCCGAAAATGTGATCGCGCTCAAGAGCCTGGCGGAAATCTCCGAGCGCGCCGGCCGGCTTCCCGAGGCGATGCGCCGGCTCGAGCTCCTGCTGGATGTCGATCGCAACAATGAAGAGGCCCGGGGCCAGCTCGACCGGGTGCGCGAAGTCTACGCCGCCAGCAGTAGCGCTCCTCCGGCTCCATCTGCCGTGAACGCACCGCCTCCCGTCGTGGAAGAGGTGGAGGTGGTCGCGGAGGTGATTCCGGAAGCTCCCGCCCCGGCGGGATACGAAGCGCCGTTCGAGCCGGTCCTGCCCGCCGACGACGAGATGGTGCCGGTGATGCAGGACGAGGAGGTCGTCCCGACGGCCGCGTCCCAGCCGGACGACGAATACCTGCTCCCCAATGACTCGGAGACGCTGCTTCCGTCCGACCAGGGGATCGAGGACATCATCCTGGCCGAGGAGACCGAGCTCGAAGTGCGGGAGCAAGTCGACGAGCCGGTGGAGGAGCCGGTCGAGGAGCCGGTCGCGGCCGGCGATGCGTATGGATTCGAGGCTTCGCCCCTCGTGATGGACACGCCGGTTCCCATCGTGGATGTGCAGCCGCCTCCGCCGCCGGACGACTCGTACGAGTCGTTCCTGCCGCCGGCTCCGGAGCCGCCGCCGGCCGCCGAAGTCCCCGGCTTCGAGCCGGAACCCGCCCCCGCCTGGGAAGAACCCGCCGAGGCCGCGGTCGAGTCCATCGCTGCGCCCCCCGAAGCATTGTTCCAGCCGGTCGGCGCCCATGTCGAGGAGCCCGAGCCCGAACCGGAGTCCGAGCCCGCCGATCTCCCGGCCCGGGAGCCGGAGCTGGTGGTGACCGAGACGATGGCGGAGATCTTCCTGCGCCAGGGTCACCGGGAGCTGGCGCTCGCGGTGTACACCCAGCTTTCTCTGCGTGATCCGGACAACCGGCGCCTTG
>DATFGC010000126.1:0-2116 GCA_035249765.1 Gemmatimonadales bacterium
GTCAGTGCCGGGTGCTCCGCGCGGCGGGCGTGGACGCCGTGAACCTGACGGACGGACCCCGGGCCCAGAGCCGGATGGGCGTGGTGCCCGCGGCGCTGATCATCGAGCGCGAGGTCGGGGTGGAGACGGTGTTCCACTACACCTGCCGGGACCGCAACATGCTCGGCATGCTGAGCGACCTGCTCGGGGCCGCCGCCGGCGGGCTCCGTAATGTCCTCATCGACACCGGCGATCCCCCGACCGCCGGGCCCTATCGCGACGCCACCGCGGTGTTCGACATCGACAGCATCGGCCTCACCAACGTGGTGCGGCGGCTGAACCACGGCCGGGATCCGGGCGGTGCTTCGGTCGGGGAGCCCACCCGGTTCGTGATCGGCGTAGCGGCCAATCAGGGCGCGCCGGATCTGGACCTGGAGCTCGAGCGCTTCCACTGGAAGGTGGAGGCCGGGGCCGAGTTCGCGGTCACCCAGCCGGTCTTCGATACCGAGGAGCTGGCGCGCTTCCTGGAGCGGGCCTCGTCCTGCCGGATCCCGGTGATCGCCGGGATCTGGCCGCTCACCTCCCTTCGGAACGCCGACTTCCTGGCCAATGAGGTGCCCGGCGTGCGCGTGCCTGACTCGGTGCTTGAGCGCATGCGCCAGGCGGAGGCCCGCGGCGAGGAGCATGCCCGCGCCGAAGGCTTGCAGATCGCCCAGGAGATCCTGGGGGCGGTCCGTCATATGGTGCAGGGCGTGCAGGTGAGCACCGCGGGACGGCCGGACGTGGCCCTCGAGGCGCTCGCGCAAGAACGGTAGGACCTCTGTCACCCTGAACCAAGTGAAGGGGACCATATCGAGCATGGCCCCCTTCGCTGCTCAGGGTGACACTGGTGGTGCCTAAACCAGCTCCAGGATGCTGCGGTACCGTGCATCGGGGCGGTCGAATCCCAGATTGCTGATGTAGACTTTGTCCACGCCGATCTCCCGCAGGGCCCTGATGCTGCGGGCACAGATCTCCTCGGGTGAGTGCCCGGCGGCGAACTCGCCGGTGATCTCCTCCGCCGGCACCGGGAGGAAGCTCGCCAGCTGCCGAAGGGTCCTGGGATTGGCGCTGCGGTAGAGGAACACGCCGAACACGCCCGGATAGCTCACCCCGCGCCGCCGGGCCTCGGCGAGAAACCGCTCCACCTGAGCCAGCGAGTGGTGGGAGACGATCTGGGTCAGGTAGAACTCGGCCGCGAACTCCCGGTCGAGCAGGAAGTCCACCTGTCGGACGGGATCCTTGAGCGGGTTCACCCAGCCTCCCAGATCCATCGAAGGAACCCGCTCCCGGAGCCACCGGCGCAGCTGGTAGGCGTGCGGCAGGCAGCGCGGTGGTCCCGCGGACTGGTCGCCGCCCACGACGGTCAGCGCCTCGAAGCCGTGGGAAGCGGCCCGCGCGGCGTAGAGCTGGATGTACTCCAGCGAATGCTTGGCCGTCAGGAAGGGAATGATCCGCGCCGGCGCGAGCTCGCCGGCCAGGTTGGCGGTGAGATGGGCCAGGTTTTCCTCTTCGGCCAGGCCCACCGCGTTGTCGGTCAGGAAGATCAGGGTGTCCCGCCGCGCCAGGCGCCGGATCGAGTGGTACATGTCGATCCAGGCATCGACGCTCGCGCCATAGGACATTCCGCTCCGCGGCGGCCGAAGCTCGACCGCGACCAGGGGTCGTTTCTCGGCGAGCCGGCGGACGACGGAGCTTCGGCCGGGCGTGGAGCTGGTGGTCATCGGGTGGGGAAACGTAAGCCCTTTGTTGCTTTCCCGCCGGTCCGGTATTATCCCCTGACCGCCGACCTCGAGCCGAGCCCACCCATGGCCAATCCCGTAGCCACTCCGACGTCACCTCTGACGATGCTCTCCGAGGAGGAGACGCTGTTCCGCGACGCGGTTCGGGAATTCGCGGAAGCCGAGGTTCGTCCGCTGGTCCACACCATGGACGAGGCGGCGAAGTTCGAGCCCTCGCTCATCCCCCGGTTCTTCGAGCTCGGTCTCATGGGCATCGAGGTCCCCGAACGTTTCGGCGGTGCCGGGGGCGGCATCTTCCTGGCGGCGCTGGTGATCGAGGAGCTGGCCCGGGTAGACGCTTCGGCGGCGATCTATGT
>DATFGC010000127.1:0-2519 GCA_035249765.1 Gemmatimonadales bacterium
CGGAGCAGGCCGGAGCTGCACTGGATCATCGCCGGGGAAGGACCGCTGCGCGGCGCCCTGGAGGCCCGGATCGCCGCGCAGGGGCTGGGAGACCGGGTCCATCTCCCGGGTCAGGTGCCCGAACCGCTCCGGCTGATTGCCGCCGCAGACGTGTTCGTGATGAGCTCCCGGGAAGAGGGTCTGGGCACCTCGGTGCTCGATGCCATGGCGCTCGACGTCCCCATCGCGGCAACCCGGGCCGGCGGAATTCCCGAGATGCTGGATCCGGGCGCCGGACTCCTGTCGCCTCCGGGCGACGGTCTGGCCCTGGCCGCCTCGGTGGCGCGCATTCTCGACGACCGGGCCCTCCGCGCGTCGCTGGTGGGCCGGGCCCAGGACCGGGTGGAGGAATTCAGCGCCACCGCGATGGCGGAAGGGGTGCTGGCCGTGTATCGTTCCATAGTGGAGACTGTTGACCTGAAATGATTTACGTCTGCATTCCCAGCCATGACGAGGGGCCCACGATCGGGCTCGTGCTCTGGAAGATCCGCAAGGTCTTCGAGGCCTTCCCGCGCGAGTATCAGATCCTGGTGGTGGACGACGGTTCCACCGACGAGACCGCCGAAATCCTCAAGCCCTACACCAACGTCCTCTCCCTCACGGTCATCCGGCACCCGACCCGGCTGGGATATGCCCGCTCGGTCGAGGAGCTGCTCAACGCCGCGCTCGACCGGACCGACCGCCCCAAGCGGGACAGCGCGGTCCTGATGCACGGCGATTTCGCCCATGGCCCCGAGTTCCTTCCCGACTTCATCCGGCGGCTGGAGAGCGGAGCGGACATGGTGGTGGGTGAAGCGACTCTCGCCGGCGAGCCCTCCCGGGGACGCCGGCTGCTGCGACGGTTCGCGCCCATGCTGCTGCGCCGCGCGGTGCGGGTCGAAGGGGTGACCGACATCGTGAGCGGGTTCGTCGCCTTCCGGCTCATGACGCTCCGCAATGCCCTGCGCGGTCCGGGGGCGCTCCGGCTGGCATCCGACGGCTGGGCGGCCAACGCCGAGCTGATCGGGCGCGCCGCGCACCATGCCCGCCGGATCGAAACCGTCCCGGTGATCGAGCGGCATGATCTGCGCCCCCGGGGGAGCCGGGTCGAACCCTGGATCCAGGCGCGCCAGGTCTGGCAGGCGGGCGGCAGAATCCGCCTCGGACCCGCCCGCGCCACCGGGGAGATCGCCTCATGAGCGGGGTCGCGGCCGGGTTCGCCGCGCTGCTGGCCGCCGCCGGGCTGCTTGCCCCCGCTCCACCCAGCTATCCGTTCGGGGTGGGCGAGCGGTTCGAGTACACCGCCAAGCTGGGGATGCTCTCCCTGGGAAGCGCGTCCATCCATGTGGTGAGCATCGACACCCTGCGAGGTCAGCCGGTCTGGTACTTCCGGTTCGGGCTCTCGGGCGGCGGAGCCATTTTCAAGATCAACAGCACCCTCGAATCGTGGACCAGCGTGGAGGACTTCCACTCGCTGCGATTCCGCCGCGACAGCAAGGAGAACAGCAAGCGGTACTTCCGCGAATACGACATCTTCGCCGATTCGGGCTACTACCGTCAGAGCCAGGCCACCGCCACCACCCCCACCACCGCCGAGCCGCTGGACGACGCATCCCTGCTTTACTTCATCCGGATCACGCCCCTCGTGGTGGGCAAGAGCTACCGGCTGGCCCGGCACTTCATGCCGGAGGTCAATCCCATTGTGATGACGGTGCTGAAGCGGGAATCCATCGAGCTGCCCGATGGCACGAGCGTGCCGGCCCTGGTGCTGAACCCGGTCGTCGGGAAGGAAAGCGGATTGTTCAGCCGGCGGGCCGATGCGCGAATCTGGATTACCGACGACGCCCGGCGCATTCCGGTCCAGATCCGCTCCCGCCAGCCATGGGGCACCATCACCCTCCGGCTCGACAAGATGACCGCCGGGACTCCCGCCCGCTGACGTGAGGTACCGCGAAGCCGACGTCGCCCGGCTCCGCACCGTGCCCTTCGCGGGCCGGCACAACAAGGTGGATCCTTCCGCAATGGCCGCTCCCCCGGGGAACGACCGCAGCATCGGCGCTTTTCTCCAGAGCCTCCCCGACGTGCTCGCCGCCCGCGACCTCCGCGCGGTCATCTCTCAGGTGGCCGAGGCGGCCCGGTCCGGCAAGGGGGTGGTGTTGCTGCTCGGGGGACACGTGGTCAAGGTCGGGCTCGGCCCGCTGATCTCCCGCTGGCTCACCCGGGGGGTGGTGAGCCACGTCGCCATGAACGGGGCCGCGGCGATCCACGATTTCGAGCTGGCCGCCTTCGGGGGAACCAGCGAGGACGTCGAAGCCGGTCTGGCCGACGGGACCTTCGGCATGGTCGAGGAAACCGGCGCCGACATGAACGCGGCTATTCTCGCCGCCTCGGCCGGAGGCCTGGGCATGGGCGAAGGGCTGGCCTCGGCGCTGGCGGAACGGGCCAGTCTCCCCGGAGCCAAGGCCTCCATCCTGGTCGCCTGCCACCGCGCCGGGGTGCCG
>DATFGC010000128.1:0-5705 GCA_035249765.1 Gemmatimonadales bacterium
GCCTCACCAATGAGGAGCTGGATCATTGCCACGCGCTGGTCACCATTCCAACGGTGCCGGGGCACCGCTCGCTCAACCTGGCCCAGGCGGTCGGCGTCCTCTGCTACGAGACCTGGCTGGCGCGCATCGGCGAGGGCGCGCCGCTCAAGCCGCCCCGGCACCCGGCGCCCGCGGCGCCCAGTGCCCGGATCGAGCTGCTGTTCCGGGACTGGGAGCGGGCCCTCTGGGCCATTGAGTTCTTCAAGACCCGGCGGCCCGACGCGGTGATGCGCACGGTGCGCGAGGTGCTGTTTCGCTCCGGCCTGGATTGGCGGGAAGCGTCGCTGCTCCGGGCGATGTCGCTGGAAACGGTGCGCTATCTGGAGCGGAAGGGTGCTCCGTTCGAGCTGCCGGAGCACTTGCGCGAGGTGGGGCGCCTTCCGGGCGGGGAGCCCGAGTGAGCGGTCAGCCATCAGCCATCAGCCATCAGTCGCTGAAAGCTGAGGGCTGAGGGCTGAAGGCTCTCCTTCGGCCCCTGTCCCAACCCGATGGGGGCCACTATTTTCCGCCCCGTCTCGGCGGATCCGGCCGCGACTTGCATCCAGCAGGTCCTCGTGAAAGATTTCACAAGAGTGCGCCGACCCGGTCGCTCGGGTCGTTCACCTTTCCCGACGGAATACCGGTATGCGGAAGCTTGTGATCGTCGGCGTCGTGGCGGGCGTGGCGGCACTCGGCGCACTGGCGCCCGGGTTCCGGCGCACCGCCGCCCAGCCCGCGCCGGCGCCGGCCGACTCGGCGACCGCGCCGAAGCTCTCCATCGCTGATTCGTCCAATCTCCGGGGTCCCCGCCAGCCGATCTTCTTCCGGCACGACATCCACGCCGGCCAGTACAAGATGCAGTGCCAGTACTGCCACTACTCGGTGGACCAGTCCTCCGAGCCGGGGATTCCCTCGGTGGAGACCTGCATGGGCTGCCACCTGGTGGTGAGCGGGACCGACAGCACCGATCGCGCGGAAATCCGGAAGCTGCGCCAGTTCTGGGCCGACAGCGCGGTGGGCAAGCCCAAGCTGGAGTGGGTCCGGGTCCACACCATTGCGCGCCATGCCCACTTCCCCCACATGCGCCACGTCAAGGCGATGGGGCCGAACGCCTGCCAGACCTGTCATGGCGACGTCGCCCGGATGCCCCAGGTCTGGCGGGTGAACAACGTGAACAACATGGGCTTCTGCATCAGTTGTCACCTGGAGCGGAAGGTGAACCGGGATTGCACGGCGTGTCACTACTAGGAGCCTTCAGCCTTCAGCCTTCAGCCCTCAGGCACTGAAAGCTGATGGCTGATGGCTGATGGCTGATGGCTGAAAGCTCTCTTCCGGAGCCCCGATGTCAGAAGAAGCAAGCGAAATTTCCCGGCGTCGATTCCTCACCGTCCTCGGCATCTCCGGTGCCGGGACCGCCGCGCTGTCCGGATGCTCCACCCGGAAAGTCGAGAAGCTGATCCCCTACCTGGTCCAGGACGAGGACCAGGTACCCGGCATCCCCACCTGGTACGCCAGCACCTGCACCGAGTGCGCCGCCGGCTGCGGCATTCACGTCAAGACCCGGGAAGCCCGGGCCATCAAGCTGGAGGGCAATCCCGATCATCCGGTGAACGCCGGCGCGCTCTGCCACCGGGGGCAGGCGGCGCTCCAGGGACTCTACAATCCCGGCCGCACCCGGGGTCCCATGGTGCGCGAGGGCGGCGCCTGGAAGGCGCTCCCCTGGGATGACGCGATCGGCCGGGTGGCGACCGCGCTGGGAACCGCGGGCGGCAGGGTCGCGGTCATCAGCGGCGCGGGTCCCGGCACGCTGAGCGACCTCCTCTCCGAGTGGACCGGTGCGCTGGGCGGCCGGGTGGTGCGCTACGAGCCCTTTGACCGCACCCCGGAGCGGGCCGCCAACCGCCAGGTCTTCGGGCGGGACGAGGTGGCCTGGTACGACTTCGCCGCCGCGCGGCACATCGTTTCCTTCGGCGCCGACTTCCTGGAGACCTGGGGACCGGTGGTAGAGCAGCAGCGCGGCTTTGCCGCGGCGCACGGGTTCTCGGGGCAGGGGATGGCCAAGCTGGTCTACGCCGCCCCGCGGATGAACCTCACCGGGATGAATGCCGACGAGTGGCATCCCATCGCGGCGGGCAGCGAAGCTGCGCTGGCGCTGGGGATGGCCAACGTCATCCTGAGCGAGCGCACCACCGCCCCGGCGGATGCCAACGCGCTGTCCGGCGCGCTGGCCGCGTGGTCTCCCGATCAGGTGGCCAACGTGACCGGGCTCACGCCCGACCTGGTCCGCCGGCTGGCCCGCGAGTTCATCTCCGGGGCGCCGAGCCTCGCGGTGGCCGGGGGCATCGGGGCCCAGCACCGCGGCGCCATCGAGGTCGCGGCGGCGGTCAACCTGCTCAACTACGTCGCCGGCAACGTCGGGCAGACGGTGCGCTTCGGCATGGGGCTCCCCTCCTCCGACGGATACGGGGCGATGGAGGAGCTGATCGCGGCGATGAACGCCGGCCAGATCGCGGTGCTCCTGGTGCACGACGCCAACCCGGGCTACGCGCTTCCGAAATCCGCGAAGTTCGCCGAGGCCATGGCCAAGGTGCCGCTCAAGGTGAGCACCTCGATGGTGCTGGACGAGACCGCGGCGGCCTGCGACCTGCTGCTGCCGTCCCATCATCCCCTGGAGCGCTGGGACGATCTCCGCCCCCGCGCCGGAGTGCGCGGCCTGATGCAGCCGGTCATGACCCCGGTCTTCGACACCATGCATCCGGGGGACGTGCTGCTCCGGATCTCCTCCCGGGCCGGCGGCGCGCTGTCCCGGTTCAGTGCGGCGTCCTACGAAGCCCATCTCCGGGAACGCTGGGGCGCCCAGCCGGGGCCGGAGGGGGGGCAGGCCTGGCGGGACGCGCTTCAGCGCGGGGGGGTCTACGAGGCGGCGGCGTCCCAGGCGCCCGCGGTCGGACTCGGAGCCGGAAGCGCGCCGGCCTTCACCGCGCCGGCGCTCGACGGCGAGGGCGAATTCGTCCTGCTGCCGTTCCCGTCCTCGATGTACACCGACGGCCGGGGCGCCAACCGGCCCTGGCTGCTGGAGAACCCCGATCCGGTCAGCAAGATCACCTGGGGCTCCTGGGTCGAGCTCAACCCCGAGACGGCGCGACGGCTCGACCTCCGCGACGGAGAAGTCGTCAACGTCCGTTCCCCCCATGGCGCGGTGGCCGCTCCGGTGTACGTCTACCCCGGCATCCGCCAGGACGTGGTCGCGATGCCGCTGGGACTCGGCCACACCGAGTACGGCGATTACGCCCGCGGGGTGGGGGTCAACGTCCTTGATTTGCTCCCGGCCCGGGACGGCAACGGGTTCCTCCCCTATGTGAGCGTGCGGGTGGACCTCGAGAAGACCTCGGAATTCCGCAAGCTGGCCCGCACCGACGGCAATCCCCGCCAGCTGGGCCGGCACATCGCCGAGTCCATGCCGCTGGCCCACGCCCGTCAGGGCTACTCGGTGGAGGAGTCGCTCAAGCAGGTGGGCATCGAGGAGCACGAGATCAATACCGAACGGGAGCTCACGGCGATCGCCGGGTTCCGGGACAAGCAGATCGAGAAGACCCGGCTGGGCGCGTACGCGGAGGAGCATCCCCGCTGGGGCATGGTGATCGACCTGGCCAAGTGCACCGGCTGCTCGTCCTGCGTCACCGCCTGCTATTCGGAGAACAACATTCCCTGGGTCGGCTACGACGACGTGGTGCGGGGCCGGGAAATGAGCTGGATGCGGATCGAGCGCTACTTCGAGGGCGGAACCGAGCCGGGCGAGCCGGTGAGCACCCGGCACATTCCGATGCTCTGCCAGCACTGCGAGAACGCCCCCTGCGAGTCGGTCTGCCCGGTCTACGCCTCCTATCACACCGCGGACGGCCTCAACGGCCAGATCTACAACCGCTGCGTGGGCACCCGGTACTGCAGCAACAACTGTCCCTACAAGGTCCGCTACTTCAACTGGTTCCCGTACGCCAGGCGGGCCTTCGAGTCGCCGCTCGACCTGCAGCTGAATCCCGAGGTGACGGTGCGCTCCCGCGGAGTGATGGAGAAGTGCACCTTCTGCGTCCAGCGGATCCGGGGGGCACAGCACCGGGCCCGCCTGGAAGACCGGCCCCTGCGCGACGGCGACGTGGTGACCGCCTGCCAGCAGGCCTGCCCCTCGGGCGCCATCGTGTTCGGCAACGTGAACGATCCGGAGAGCCGGGTGACCCGGGCCAAGGAAGACCATCGCGGCTACCACGTCCTGGAGGAGATCAACGTGCGCCCCAGCGTGACCTATCTCGCCCGGGTCCTTCACCGGACGGAGGCCTGAGGGATGACGGCGATCGCCGAGCCGCACCACCCGACCCAGACCCACGCCGAGGTCACCCGCGACGTCCTGGCCACGCTCCAGACGCCGAGCCGGGGCTACTACCTGGCGCTGTTCGGCGCGGTGGGGATGTTCCTGATCGGGCTGCTGACCTTCGTCATGCTGCTCAAGGAAGGACTCGGTCTGGCCGGCTACACCCCGCCGGTGATGTGGAGCGTCTACATCACCACCTTCGTGTTCTGGATCGGCATCGGACACGCCGGTACGCTGATCTCGGCGATTCTCTTCCTGTTCCGGTCGCCCTGGCGGACCGCGGTATACCGCTCCACCGAGGCGATGACGGTGTTCGCGGTGATGACCGCCGCGCTCTTCCCGATCATCCACATCGGGCGCCAGTGGGTGTTCTACTGGCTGCTGCCCTATCCCAACGAGCGGTTCCTCTGGCCCAACTTCAAGTCGCCGCTCATCTGGGACGTGTTCGCGATCACCACCTACTTCACCGTCTCGACCACCTTTCTGGTAGTGGGCCTGGTGCCCGACGTCGCGGCGGTGCGCGACAAGGTCTCGGGCTGGCGCAAGTCGGTGTACAAGCTGTTCTCGCTGGGCTGGACCGGGGCCGACAGCCAGTGGCGGCACTATTCCCGGGGATACCTCTACCTCGCGGCCCTGGCCACCCCGCTGGTGCTCTCGGTGCACTCGGTGGTGTCCTGGGATTTCGCCATGTCCATCATCCCGGGGTGGCACGGGACGATCTTCGCGCCCTATTTCGTGGCGGGGGCGATCTACTCGGGCATCGGGATGGTGCTCACCCTGCTGATCCCGCTCCGGAAGGTGCTCAAGCTGGAGCACATGCTGACCGAGTACCACTTCGACAACCTGGCCAAGCTCACCCTGCTCACCGGATCCATCCTGTTCTACGCCTACGCCATGGAGTATTTCGTGGCGTGGTACAGCGGCAACACCTTCGAGCAGACCACCTTCTGGCGGCGGGCCTTCGGGCCGATGTGGTGGGCCGGCTGGTCGATGATCATCTGCAACGCGTTCGTGAGCCAGCTGCTCTGGTTCAAGAAGATCCGGACCAATCTGACCTCGCTGTTCATCATCTCGATCTTCGTCAACCTGGGGATGTGGTTCGAGCGCTACGTGATCATCGCGTCGTCGCTGAGCAACGACTATCTCCCCTCCGCCTGGGCGGTGCCCTACGTGACCTGGGCCGACTGGGGGATTCTGATCGGCTCCTTCGGCTGGTTCGGGATGTACTTCCTGCTGTTCGCCCGGACCTTCCCGGTGGTGGCGATCCATGAAATCAAGGAAATGATTCCGTATCCCCGGAAGCATCGAGGAGGGCACTGAT